>JBPOHY010000166.1:0-4256 GCA_052035055.1 candidate division WWE3 bacterium
TAACCCAATAACAGCCGCCACATTTCTACGATTGGAAAGAAAATCACGAAAATTGAAAGTAGAATCGTTCATTATTTATTCTCCACTGAAGTGTCAGAATCTTGAGGGGGTTCCTTCAGTCCCAGCAAATCACGCAAAGACTTAAGTATTTCAGCATTCCTTTTTAGGTCAGAAACCTGTCCTGCATTTACACGTTCTAGCATACGACGCGCTTGCTGAGCGAAACCGTCAAAGCCCTTCTCAGCCAGATCCATAGTCTCCTTGCGAGTTACACCGCCCTTAGTTGGATGGTCTTGCAAGTCAACATATTCAGAAATCGTAAGCATATTCATAATATCCGTAGCAAGAACAAATAAACCTTTATAACGCTGCGTAGGACGCAAGCTTTCTAGTTCTCCTAGGATCAATCTTGAGTCACGTATACCATTTGCGACACTGCTATTGGAAGGCATCTTTTCAATCTGACTCCCCCATTTTTCAATAAAGTTAAGCTTAGCGCGCAGGTCAAGATCCAAGTCCTCGGCTTGCCAATACTTACGGGCATCCTCAAACCAAAGTCTTAGTCCAAATACTACCGAAAGATAAACAAATACCGCAGACAAGATGTAGTAAATAGGGTAAAAACCTTGGGACTGCAAAAAGAAGCCAGTCAAAACAGCCATTACCAAACCCACATACACCTCGCCGCCAGCAGGCAATAAAGGTCTACTATAAGGATGTACCTTTTTATTTTTTGAGGTATTCACAAAATCCTCCTTTGAAATGCCACTCACTATTGATTAGCGAACAACAGTTTCAGGTTTTCTTCTAAGTTTTCACGACCATCAATGAGCTTGCCACCGGTGAGTTCAATGAATTGACTAAATGGGCCATCGATAGACATATCCACATTACCGAATCCCACCCCATAAAACTTGATGTGTTGCTCCTGGGGTAAAGAATTGTAATAATCGCGGAAGTCCTCAAATTCCCAACCGGTAGTGGAGTCCCCATCAGTAAGAACATACACCGCATAAGTGTAGTTCTCGGGGTCATACTCCGGAAAATCGGTATCGTAGTATCTACTGGTAGGATCCTTGAGCAAGTAACCAACTGCATCGTGAGCACAATCAAACATAGCAGTGTCCCCACTAATCAAGCTATTGGCTAAAGTCTCAGACATACCACTAACAGAAGCAGGATCGCTTCCATAAACAGTTCCTAACCAGAAATTTTGCGAAGCAAAAGCAAAAACCGTGTAGGAGTCATAGAGGCCAACAGAAAGTCCGTGGCCAAACGCGATAGCCTGGTCAAAGATAGATCTTTGGCCATTGTCCCGCTGTACTGAACCAGGTTCAGTATCTGGAGGGCTGCCATAGGGAACACGATCCATGCTACCGCTATAGTCAAAGCAAAACGCTGCGCGTAACTTTGGTTTAAGTGCGGTCTGGTACCAGTTAAGCGCAAATTTTGCGGTATCCGGTGCCGGATAATTAAGAATTGGGAAGTCTTTGTTAATTAATCCCCAATCTGCACGAAAAACATTAGGATCGAGTAAGGCGTCAGTAGCCCCAATCGAAACAGCTCGATATCCATTGCTGCGCAAAGTAGCTGCAGAGGTATCGGACCCAAGACACTCAGAAAAAGCGGTAAATGCAGCACCAGTTACAGCAGTATTACCAGTATACGCAAGCGGAAAGGATCCCAAGAAAGTGGCATCACTTAAGTAGTAAAACTTGAATGTTTTCATGCCACGCGCAGCTAATTCTTTATTCAGCTGAACAAGAGTAGCCTCATACACCACCAAGGTGTTGTATTGCTCAGGATTATCCAGCACTGCCTGCTTTAGGCTCTCAACAGAATCTAGAACGTTTTCCAACACACCAAAATAATTTTTGAATTGGTCGGTCGAAAGCCCATTTAAACCACCAGTAGTCAGCATATTTTGGCTGGCCATGGATGTAAAAGAGGCTAAAACAAAACTCGCGCCAGGGTCAGTTTGAGAGGGGTTAGTAATACCCAACTTAATAACACCAGCCGGAAGCCCGTCTAGGACATTCTGTATAAGCAAATTGTCGGCATCCCAACCCAATTCCCGCGCAACCTCTTCATAAGCAGCAACACCAATATAACTTTTGGCGGTATGCACTGCTGGGTTAGGCGTATTAGCTAAAAAGGCAGAGGTAGTTGCCCAAAAGGCATCGTACTTCTCTTTACTAGCATTGGCTAGGCGAACACTGGTTGACGTCGCATAGTCCATAGTCACATCGACACCAGTAGAACTCTCACAAGCCTGAATAATACCCGTGGTTTCGAATGCAGGCCGAATCTGGTAATCAGCTTTGATAACCAATCGGTTTGACACCTGAATACCACTATCTCCCTGACTATCGGTTGCAGTTGGATCACTATCACTAGGACCCGGAGCAGACTTACACGCGATAGCCAAAAAGAGCATCACGATAAACAAAAACGAAAAATTGAAACGTACTTTCATGGTTTACTCCTATGTACTATTGGGATCTTGCCATAGGCAAGTGGGAAACAAAGTTCTCGATTATAGCGAATCTTTCAATTTTCTCCTTATCAAATTCATAATCCGAATATTCGGTTGTCAAATTGCAAAGTTTTTTAGCCCATAACGAGCTAAAGAAAAACCCACGGATTACAACCAGCCAAAAAAAATTTGGTGGGTAGTTATTAACAGCTTATATATTCAGAAAACTCTGAGAAATAAGCGGAAAAAGACGTACATTGAATCAATGGGATTGTGAAAATGATAGCAAATCTACAAGAAATTGTCAATTGTTATGGGCCCTCCATCCTTAAACCCATAGTATTACTTGTACGCGCTGGGATTTAGTCGGTAAAAAAATTTCTGTAATCTAAAAAATAGGCTCTCATGCTCTTTTTGTAATACCACCAAGTGCTCCTCTAAATCAGGTCCTGGCAAAAAGGCATACTCTTTATATGAATGGGCAGTAATGCTAAAAGTAGGGCTTTCATCTATAAAATATGCTGTAAAATACCCACCCTCATCCGTGGCGAATTCTCTGGCTCCCAAGTTAAGTTCGGCACCAGCTACAGGTTTCCCAAGGGCATTCACTACGCGACCCGTAACTCTATGCGGAGTGTAAACTCGCACCAATTCGTCGACTACAGGCCTTGCTGTGTTATCAGAACGCCACAATTCGGTAGAGCTTCCAATATTGGTCCAGTAATTTACACCGTAGAGTTCAGGTAAAAACGCTATAGCGTCTAATGCGTCATGAACCCAATTGGCCTGCTTCTGGTCACTCAAGTCCCCATGTATATCCGGAATGGGAGCACCAAATTCACCTAAAACAACCTTTCCCCCACTGTTTTTGGCAATTTCTTTTATGTCAGCTGCGAGTTTTTGTGGAGTGGCTACGTAGTGGTCGATAGTCACGATACCTCCCAATGCTAACGTAGTTTCTTGATCCATTATTAGGCGTGCGATGTCCCCATTCATAGAATTAAAATTTGTCCTAACGTTTTTGTTTATTTGCCTAAAGGCTTCGTTTGTTATTTTGTATTCGTCAATCAAAAATTCCCTAAATTCCTCAGCCTGGCCGGTTAAGCGAGGGTCCCCTGGGCCGCCATTTTCACACTCAGGACAAGCAGTAAAAATATCACCATCCTCAAACAAAAAAGCGTTGTCGCGTATAAAAAGATTGGTTTTTTGCAAGTGCTCGGCGGGAGTAATAGATTTGTAACCAAACCAACCTTCCCACCCACTAAAGTTACCTCTGAACCAAACGTTTAAACCATATTTACGGGCAGCAGTAACCCAACGCTTTAGGTAAGGTAAAAACTCAGCATCATATGGAGTTCCTATAGAAACATGCGTAGCACCTGTTTCGGATATCTGGAGCATCTGTGAATTTATAACGACGTCAAAACTTGCGTCAGTATGCTTTTCCCTGGCCAAGTCGCGCGAAGTCTTTACAGTATCAATCGCTTGAACATCCCACCAATGAGAAGTTTTGGGTTCTTGTGCAAATACATGTTTAAAAATGCCCGAATAAAACACAACGCCGGCACTAAGAAATAAAATTGTTAAAATTAATAATTGTTTCAACATATATGGATTATACAGGGGAATCTAAGCTCAAAAGCTACTTCTGCACCTTAAAGTCTTCGTCAAAATGTAAATTGCCTAAAAATTCCGGACGCAATTCGTATACATCAGCAAATGGGAAATGGGCAACAAGCGCGTATTTACTCAACGCGTCCGTGTTCTCCTTTATACCCTT
>JBPOHY010000194.1:0-4785 GCA_052035055.1 candidate division WWE3 bacterium
CGAGGTGACCCAAATATCTAAAATCCCCAACCCTTTTACAGCATTAGTGCTTACATTTACCGGGTATGTTTCCGATGAATATCCCTCGGTTGACCACGTCAAAGGTAGTACATACGTTGCAAAGCACCCATCGCTGTTTCTCCAAATGTTGTATTCCCAATTTTGCTCGTTAGGAATAGTAACACGGGGTCCAAGCGTAAGCAGTTGTATTAGGTCCGTGTTGATATTTTTTACCGACTTCCTAAAGTAGTCCTGAATGTCGAGTACTGCTGCAGTAAATCCGGAGGTCCACTCTAGATCGCTTGGATTTTCTTTTACCATTAAATCGTGCACGCTTTCGTTGTAAATGTAGCTTACTTCGCTTGTTCCAAGTCTTACCTCGCCACGGACGGTAACGCGACAATACTCCTTACTGGGCGTAGGGGCCGTGTGGAAGATTAGCGGATCCTTATAAGGCACTTCTGTGGCGTAGCCTTGGGGGGAATCCTGCACTGGGCTTTCAGTAGGGGCTTGTGCTGCGCATGCTGTAAATAAAAACAATGTCAAAAGAAGGCCAATAACTGTAATACCATATCTAATGGTTCGCATTTTTTTCTCCGTTTTAGTTTGGTTTGTACTTGCTGGCACGCCAAAAAGTAGCCATTATTGTTACGTTTTGCTTGCAGATTTCTGCATATACCTCTTTAGCTAGAGCATCTGCACTTTCTTGATCCAGCGCATCTACACTAAAAAAGTGCGGATTGTCCCACGGGTACGCCAGCCACTGGAACCAAAATTTAGTAGGTTTTGGCACCTTTGGCTGTGATGGCAAAATGCCCAAAAGTATAAGTATCTTGGTAAAAAATTGCATGTCGACCTCCAATTTGTTTCTTAAATAATTTGTGCTATTATATCTCAAACTATCGGTTATGTACAGCGTGCATAAGTACATGCCTTGAGCATGAAAGGAGATCTAATGCGTATTAAACTAGCTATCTTATTTTTGTCTATGTTGCTTTTGTTGATTGCCTGTCAGCCAGCACCTGCCTTGGAGCCGGAGTGTCAGCCTGTAAAAATATACACTCATAACATTAGGGCTCTGCCAGAACTGTCTGCAGCAATTGAAGGGACATTTTTTTTGGCGTCTGGTACGGTTGAAAGCAAATCAATGTACCAGTTCTACGAAATTCAGGAAGGTGGTAGCGCTGCTTTTGTTGAAATTCCAGTGAATACCGCGCTAGTATTCGAACAAGCAGATTTGTTGCAACCCTACGTGGAGTTTTATAGAGGCATTAATTCAGTGAATCAACATCAATGCTCGATGGATAGAGAATTATATCCCTATTTATTCCATATGGTGGATACTGTAAGCGTCTTGGGGGTTACCGAGTGGTATCAAATATATATTCCAATCGGCGGTATTTTAAAAATAATCGAAGGTTCCCCTTCTGGACAGTAATTTTTTCTAAGTGGATTTTAGCAATAGTGCTGGGGTCCACTTTTTTATTGAACTTGCAGTTTTACGCACCCCATAGTATAATAATGCAAACTATTTTTTATCCTTTATTCAATCCCGGAGGTTTTGCTATGGACAAATTAAAAACCCATCCCACGGTTTTGTGGTTGCTTGATGTCTCAGATACATATCGCCCCATGTGTTTAACACAAAATGGTAAGGTGGTTGCCGTATATACTCCCTTTCGAACCCGCTATTATGGCATATCCCTTACAGCTACTTCCCTTAGCTTAATGAACTCTGGGTCAAAACCCTCGTTTATGGTTCAATGGGGCTCTGATGAGATGCCCTGGAAGTCGAGTGAGCTGGTAACTGGAAATGTTCGTGAGAAGGCGCCGAACTCGTTCAGGTACATTCTTCAAGTTTGGTTGCCTGTGCAGTTTGGCAAAGAACACTTTGATACCTTTGCTGAACGCATGGATGCTGTCAATGTGCAGGTAGCTGTTCTTAGTGGTGCCGCTGGTGAGCCTATCGTTGTACATCCCACTATCTTTAATGATTTGCCCCTGGACTGGGAGGTTGGTATTTATGAAGGTGCCGACGGCCTATACCTTAAGTACACCGGGGACTTTTTACCTGGGCACTGCGTAGGAAATATTGAGAAAGCACGTCTTGCAACTTCTTTAGGGTTATCGTCTAAGGCAGATCGTTTCGAGATTTCTGTAACTTTGCGGGTGTCTGATGTAGATATTGTTAAGAGGTGGCTTGTTTCTAATGGGTTGTTATGGAGTGGCAATGCCAGCATTGAGTCCAAAAAGCCTGTTTTGGCCGAATTTGTGAAAAACACAAAACCTGGAGAGCCTCCGGTCATTTACTATACTGAGGACTTTAGGCAGGTGGCTGTGTTTCACGACAGGCGCGAACATACTTTCGATATTCCCGAGGTGGATAAATTGTATCTGACTCGTATTGAGCGTAAACGTGGCAGAACAAACCATATGAATCCAAAAGGACGTACCTTTTATTTTTATTATGGCGCTAGGGAATTTGAACCGGCGTTACCAGTTGCTGTTGTTTAGTGTTTTGCGACTTTAGTTAAGACCAACAAAGAAATTTTCTGAGTTGGTCTTTTTTTTGCAAAAAAAAGCCTTCTCATGTGGGAGTTGAGAAAGCCTTGGTAGTCTACTAAAACTTACGCGTTAACTTTTGTTGCAATACTAAAGTCTGTCGCCGACACTTGAACATTTCTGCCCGACGGTAGTCTTACCTCGTGATACTGTTGAATATAACCGTCCATATATTGAAACATACCTCCCGGTTGGACATATGTTGCTGGTACTTCCTCCTCGTCTACAACATAC
Source organism: candidate division WWE3 bacterium (assembly GCA_052035055.1). Lineage (GTDB taxonomy): Bacteria > Patescibacteriota > WWE3 > UBA101185 > UBA10185 > JBPOHY01. The sequence continues at coordinate 2,797 of JBPOHY010000194.1, forward strand.
TTGTGTAGAACAATAGCCATGCCCTTTCGTATCTTAATCTTTGTCAGCAAAAACTCTTCTGCAGATTCACCAACAAGCGTGGCAAGCAGCTGTTTTAGAGAGTCTACCCACGTTTCAAAGTGATTAGGGTTGCCAGACATGCTGACTGTGATGGCTGCCCCCGGAAGTACTGGCTCCAAAACTTCGAGTTTTAGTCCATTGTCTATGCTGAAGTTTTGCAATGTCTTCAGTTCATAGTTTTCGTCTGCTCGCATGAGTCTTATACCCAATTTCACGTTTTTTTCGTTATGAAAGACCATCATTGCTGCATGATGCAGACCTCTATTTTGTATTGTTGGGCTATGCCATAAAAATCGAGTAGTTTTTTTAGTCATTACTGTCTCCTTGGTATGAAAAATTAACTTTGGTAGTGCTTACAGTCTATTTGCCCATCGTTTTGCAACTAAACTGTCGTGTTCCATCCATGAAAGAGTGTTTAAACATGCTAGCCCTAACACCATGCCTAACGCTGCTAGTGGCACATTCTCAACCCGGACGGCATGCCTTAAAGCAAAAAAACTCCCAAAAAGAGTCAAGAAGTGTGCTAACAACGCTATAGTTAAATCTTTGGTTAAGTGAGTACCTAGCCGAATACCCTGCACGCAACGCACTAATGTATATACGTACATAAAGACTAAAAGAAGTACTAATATCCCAACAAACAATCCGCCAACCATCCAAGCAGCACCTAAAACTAATGTTTCCATTTAAAGCTCCTTACAAAGTGTAATAGTGTGATAGGTCTATAGGATTATAGCATATATAGGAACGTATATTGGTGGGAATTTACTTGTTATAAATGTGGTTTGGGCGAGTTGTGCCGCACCAAATACCGAGGTATGTTTACTCATTAAGTAGTCAGGATGGTACACCATTCGACTAAGCTTGTGTACAAGCAAATTGCTTGGTGGCAATTCGTCACTATGTTCCTATTGCACCCCAAATACTAAGGCTCGCATAGCTCGCCAAGTATTTGGTGAGGGCGGTGGGGATTGAACCCACGACAAACGGCTTAAAAGGCCGCTGCTCTACCACTGAGCTACGCCCCCTCAATTTACCAATACAAAAAGCCACAGAATTATATCAGCCATCATTCAACCCTACAATATGCTGCTGCGACGTAATGCGTTCAAAATAAAACTTTGCTTGCGCTCACAATTTGAATTGTGGTATAAACTTAACATTATGTATCGTAGCCTGATGCAATTAAATAACAAGGACTTTTTCCTCTTTAATATCTTTGCTCCTTGCGAGCTTAATAAGGGGAGTTCCCTGTAGTTTAGTTAAATCTCAAAACGACACTCGGGCCTCCCTAAAAGGGAGGTTTTTTGTTTATGTTAAATATATTTAAAGAAGTACAAGAAAATAAAGACCAGTATTTAAAGGAGCTATGTACCTTTTGCTCACAGCCTTCGATAGCGTGTGAAAATTTGGGTATGGACGAAATGGCTGCGACTGTTGTTGGTAAGCTAAATTCTTTGGGTGCTGTCTGTAAGGTAGTGAGTGTGGCTGGTTCTAAGCCGTATATATTGGCTGAGTTAAAGGCAAAAACAGATTCGCTAAATAAAAAAACCGTATTGATTTATAACCATTACGACGTTCAACCAGTAGATCCTATTAGTGAGTGGGACGATGCCCCATTTGATATAAAAGTAAAGGAGGACAAGGTTTATGGTAGAGGTGTAGCAGACAATAAGGGCGATTTACTCTCGCGTATCCAGGCAATCCGCTTAATTTTAGAAACTCAAGAAGATTTACCTGTCAATATAAAGTGGTTAATAGAAGGGGAGGAAGAAATAGGAAGTATTCATTTGCCGGATTTACAAAAAGAACACGGTGATTTTTGGAAAGATTGCGATGTGTGTATTTGGGAGGATGGCTGGGTAGATGAAACCGAACTACCACTACTAACTTTGGGTATGAAGGGTATTTTGTGTGTTGAGCTGGAAT
>JBPOHY010000047.1:0-1931 GCA_052035055.1 candidate division WWE3 bacterium
AACGCAAAATTTCTTTAATAAGTCTCATATCCAACCTCTTCATAATCATAAAAATTTTCCTTTTAATATTGATAAAAGAAAAATTTTATAGCTAACTAAAAGTTGTTGACACAAAAATACACCCAAAAATAAACTTCAACTTAAGTGGCCATTTTGAATCGGATTTGGTGACCATTTTAGATCAGATTCAGTGGCTATTTTGCGTCAAATTTGGTGGGCATTTTGGTTTCAGATTTGGTGACCATTTTGAATCAGATTGACTGGCCACTTTGCGTCAGAATACGCATAGTTTTCGTGTGCCGCAGAAGTGGCAATGGGGGTTAATTTATGATGAATTAATATTTATTGCACAAGCTGGATAGAATATGAAGGTAGGCCCTTCAAAGTCGGTTTTCAGAAACAGGCTTTAAACCACCTTAAGCTGCTATGGCCAAAAGTTATGGTGGTGAGCGTTAAGGAAAAGTCACAATAAATGTGGCAGGTAGGATCTAGAAAGATGAATAAAACTGAACTACCGTTGATGCGTCGTAAACGTTTTTAACGACATCAAAATTGAGATCAGAAAACTATCTCAAGATAAGTCTACAAGAAATCTGGTTACTGTGTAGGCGATGTCCGGCGTATAGGTAGCATGAATCTAGATCAGGATTCTATGTGGAACTGCGGGAACCAGGAGTTTTGATGTTAAGGGAGAAATTCAAGTAGGTGAAACTATAAGAATCAGAGTACCGAAACAAAGCACTGGGGCGGATCAACTCGTAGTAGTGAGGAAGGCTGGTAATGCAGCTGGAGCGAAGGGGTTGAGTTAAGTAGTTTTAAACATTGTTCAACTTATATAGGAGGAAACTTTGGATAAAACAAAACCATTTGTTATTACTAAGCAATTAGTCATGGATGCCTATAAATTAGTAAAAGAAAACGCAGGATCTGCAGGTGTAGACAAGCAATCAATTGCGGATTTTGAAGTAAAGCTAAAAGATAATCTTTATAAGCTTTGGAATAGGATGTCATCAGGGAGTTACTTCCCACCGCTGGTGAAAGCAGTGGCAATTCCAAAGAAAACAGGCGGTGAGAGGATCTTAGGTGTGCCAACTGTAGGCGATAGGATCGCACAAACGGTTGTTAAACTAATGTTTGAACCAAAAGTAGAACCATATTTCCACAGTGATTCATACGGTTATAGACCGAAGAAATCGGCACTAGATGCAGTAGGAGTTACTCGTAAAAGGTGTTGGAATTATGATTGGTGCTTAGAATTTGACATTAGAGGATTATTTGACAACATATCTCATCAATTACTTATGAAGGCTGTTAGAAAACATACAGATAATAAATGGGTAATACTTTATATTGAAAGGTGGTTAAAAACGCCAATGTTAATGCCAAATGGAAGTCTAGTAGACAATACAAAAGGCACTATGCAAGGCGGGGTGATCAGTCCAGTATTAAGTAACCTATTTTTACACTATGTTTTTGATAGTTGGATGTGCAGAAAGCATAGCGATGTTTTATGGTGTCGCTATGCTGATGATGGATTAGCACATTGCAAAACAGAGCAAGAAGCGAAGCAATTACTTGCAGAACTTAAAGCACGTTTTGAAGAGTGTGGACTAGAACTTCATCCTGACAAAACCAAAATTATCTATTGTAAAGATAGTAACAGAGGAGAAGATCACACTGAAGTTAAGTTTGATTTTCTTGGTTATACTTTTCGTCCTAGAAGAGTAATAAATAACAAAACTGGTCAACTTTTTACAAGTTTTACTCCTGCCGTAAGCAAGAAAGCTGTTAAGGACATGCAAGCTACAATAAAAGGACATTGGTTTTGGAGGCAAACAGAACTGGAGATAGAAGATATTGCAAACAGAAGTAATCCAATCTTGAGAGGTTGGATAAATTATTATGGACGTTACAACAAATCTTCACTATAT
>JBPOHY010000088.1:0-5031 GCA_052035055.1 candidate division WWE3 bacterium
TAGTGACAAATCCTATGATCTGGTCAAGCTATTTCCTAATAATACACAATGGAACTTTTTGATCGACTAACTGTCTATGGGCAAAAAAAACACCCCAAGGTTCAAATATGACTTTGAGGTGTTGCTAACTTATTCTACTTAATCTATTTCTTGTCCGATTACTCTATTTCGTCCCCGTCGATTCTGACTTGTACAACGTCGCCGCGCATCCATGTGACGGGATTTTTGTCGGAATCCAGTTCTTCTACTAATTCTCCTGTAGTTAGGTTTTCGATTCTGACTACGTGTGAGTTCTCCCATTGGCCGGTAAATGTTTTTTCAGCATACTCCCAGGAGTCTACACACCAACAGGTTATTTCGAGTTTTGTTCCGTCCTGTAGTGTAAGTAAGATGACGATGTCTTCTTCTTCTTCTTCTTCTTCGGTTTCTTCCTCAAACTCTGCTACCTCTTCTTCAGGTTTGGGGAGTCGCGTTTGCAAAAACTCACCTGTGTTAAAACTCGTGGGAGTTTGAGCGCTGGACCTGACGGCGGCTATGATGCCAGAGGCCAGAAATAAAAATAGCACTGCGGCAATTCCGGCAAAAACGTTACCGCAACTTGCTGGTAGAACAACATCCATAAAAACACACATAATGGGCTCCTTTTTGTGATTATTGGCTTATTGCCGTATTATAGCAAAAATCGCCTCAGGCAACAAGTGCTATAGGGTGTACTAGCCTAATATAATGCGTCGACCTCTTTTAGTACTTTTGCCACTGTTTTAAGCTCTGTTGCGGTTAATCCTGGGTGTAGGGGTAGGCTAGCGACGCGGTCAAACACATCGTCGGTGACTTTTAGATTTGTATCCTTATTTACATATTTCTTAAATATTGGGTGTACGTGCATTGGAATATAGTACACGCTGGACGAAACTCCGCGATTTTCCATTTCCTCCATAAATTTATTGCGATCTACACCCTTTTTTATAAGTATAGGAAAAAAGTTCCACACGTGATTTTGTGGAAATTTTGAATAAGGAGACGCCACGTTTTTTAGTTTTTTTAACTCGTCGTAATAAGTGTGCGCAATTTCAATACGCTTTTTTATAAACTTGTCTACTTGTGTTAATTGATGTAGCCCAATAGCTGCATTTAGATCGGTCATGTAGTATTTTAGCCCAGGCGCGGTTACCTCAAAAAACCAGCTTGTTCTTTGAGTATGTCTTTTCCAAGCCATCGCGTTTACCCCCAACTTTGAGAAAACTCTTACCTTTTCTGCCATTTCGGTATTGTTGGTAACAACAGCCCCGCCTTCGCCTGTAGTTATGTTTTTTGTTGGGTAAAAACTAAAGCAAGTAAAATCAGCAATCGCACCAACTTTCTTTTTCCCTATGTCTGCCCCAAATGATGTTGCTGCGTCCTCAACAATTACAATTTCTCTGTCTCCTATTACCTTACGTATGCCTGCAATGTCCGAGGGATTACCAGCGTAGTCCGAAGGAACTATCGCGCGTGTCTTGCTAGTGATTTTCTTTGCTAAATCTTTTAGGTCAATCGTTAAGGTATTTGGGTCCACATCTACAAATACTGGAATGCCACCCATATTTATTAAAATATTTCCAATTGAGGGATATGTGAGCGTTGGTGTTATCACCTCGTCGCCCTTTTTTATGCCTAAGGCCATCATTACCAAGTGGAGTGCCGCTGTACAAGAAGTAGTAGCAATTACATGCTTTACACCTAAATAATTACCTAGGTTTTCCTCAAATTTTGCAGTTTTTGGACCCATCGTAAGCCAACCACTTGATAGACTGTCTACTACCTCCTCAATTTCTTTTTTACCTATGTTGGGTTTTGAAACTCTAATTAAAGACATATTTTCCTTTGCTAATTAAGTACAAGTTGGGCAGATGAGTACTTATAATGTTATCACAAAGTTTTTGGAGTAAAAAAAAAGAACGCTTGCCATCCCTGCGATGAGAGCGTTCTTTATAAAATCCATACTAATGATCAACTAGTCAATCGTTGTTTTGGACCAAGAATAAGTTCATGCGCGTTCCTCTTCTTGGCGGATTCGTTCTAGGTCTGCAAATCTGGCAAAACTTGGCAGTACGGTATATTTTCTTGTTAGCATTTGATCCCGGAGGTTGCTCTGGACAAAAATCGAGTCTTTTCCAAAGGTGATCGTGTCCCCTAGTTGCAGGTGATTCGCAGCTGCAGTACCAATAATACCCCTCATTGTAATTCGGATAATAAGTTCGTTATCCATACCAAATGTGATTACTTTTATTGGTGTGGTATCCTCATGCTCAAAATCGGCTTGTAACTCTACTAGCGAAATCAATGGCATTATCCCTAAAAGCCCAGACTTCATTGTCTTTACAAAAAACTTTCCCCTTAACATTTGGTAAATTCTTTTTGCCACCTCTGCTAAGTTTTCTTCCGAAAGGGTAACGACGTTTTCCATATTAGCTCCTAAAAATAAGCCTGGTATTACCAGTTGTGGTCAGGTGTTTTCGTAGAGTTTCGATAGTTTGTTTTAGCTCGACACCGTAAGTTGGGATTCGTTCCACTGCGCCGCCTGTATTAGCCTGATCAAAAGAATTTACCACTTCGGCTGCATTAAGCTCTGATGGATTTCTGACAAGATTCCCTAACCAGTCACAGAATATTTCCCAGCGGCTGATTGGGACTATGCTTGGGTTGCTCATCATTGCTAACCACACTATGCGTACTATTAGATCAATGTCCATATGCACTCCTTTATCGTAATAATTTGGCGTCATTATAACGAAAAGTGCCGAAGATCACAAGCTGTGAGGATGTTAATGGTCTGGTGCTGGTATTGCCTTAAAACCCAAGCTTTGGAAACCGGGTTCGCACTTCTTCCCAAAACTTATCGGCGAGGCCCTGTGAGTACATCAGGTACTTTGTATTTTCCGACCTTGCACAAAGCTTGTCCTCGTTTTTCCTTATGGTTCTGTATAGTTGCTGTCTAAGGTTTTCGAATTCCTCGTCGTCAACTTTTTCTTTGTTGTCTACTTGTGCCTGCATTTGCTCGTATTTTGCAAAGCTGGCTTTATGTATAGTGAGCATTTCATCAAATTGTTTTTTGTATTTTGGAGTTGCCATTTAGGAATTATCTTACACACATTGTTGGATTTCAATAGGTATAAAAAAAATCCCGACCAAATATTTATATATCTAGTCGGGACGTATGCAAAAACAGAATCAAAGAAATGGTTTTAGATTTTTGTGTTGCTATTGATAAGTAATGCCCCTGGCTGGCTTACCATAAGCGTACCAATTGTTAGCGCGCCTTCGAGATACAGCCACAACATTTGTGGGGTAAGCCCGCCGTGTTTGCTGGATGTCATGTAGGTGTCTTCGTCCAAGCTGAGACTTTTGAGGTGTGCTTCGGAATTTTGAACAACCTTGCCCATTGCTAAAACGTTTTGTACTACACCTTCTTCGGCGGCATTAATAAGTTCTTCGAGCGGCACATCTGGCAACTTGTCCTTTGGCATTGCATTGATTACCGCTCGGGTATAGTTACTCTCTGCCAAATACAATAAAAACGCCATTCGTGCCTTTGTCAATGTGAGTACTGAAACCTTGGTGTCCGTATAACCAGCCAAAACGCTAGCCATTTCATGCATAAATGGTTTCATAACGGCCTGCATCTCGGGGGTATAGGATCGAAATTTCGCATCCTTGCTTAGCGCCTGTAAAATCATCTCACCTGTTATTTCCATAGTAGCTCCTTACAAAAGTTTGGGTTGTTACCGTCTTCCTAATTGTTTAACGACTGCTTGGACATGTGCGGTAAGGTATGCCCTAGCCAACACAGATGTTGCTAACCTATCGAACTCGTCCTTTTCTATGGCATAAAAAGCTGTCTTGTTTCTAAAATACTTATGTAGTCCATACCTGTAAACCGCCTGGATAACTGATCTGTGTGGAACGTCCCACTTTTTTGCCGCCCGCTTTGATTCGTAGTAATCCTTGATATTAAGGTACAGGTCTTCAATGGTTTCCAATCCCATAAATAGCAAATAACCTGGTCGAATAAAGCTTGAGTATTGCAGATCACCAAATCCACTTACGATTCCGGCAAAAAAGTACAAAACCAGCGCAATTGCCACGGAGCAGGGTATTCCCAAAAAAATGTTAATTGTAAACCCGACAAACAATCTCTTTGAGTAAAATTTCATTTCGGGCCTCCATCTGTTTGAGCAAAATTTTGTTGATTGTAGCACTTGTAGGCACCCTATTCAACCCATAGCGCGTTTTGATTGGGGATCATGATCCTGACCTATATACTTGATATGGTATCTTTAGCCCTATTCTATGAAAAATATTTTTAAAATACTAAAACTTGCTAAGCCAATGCATAAACTTATGATGGTAATTGTTCTTGTGGTTTTGGTGAGTGGCGTATTTGAGATTGTTACCCCGCTATTGTCTGGGCATATTTTAGACGAAGTTATAAGGCAGGTAGGCAACGATTCAAAAGATTACAGCAGCTTAATTAGGCTTCTTTCTATTTCCTTAGTATCTACGCTGATTTATTTAATAGCCCGTTCCGTTGTGCAACGTTTGGGAGATCATTTGTCGGGCACAATGCGCAAATTTTTAACAGAAAAGTTTTATGATAAAGCTCTAAGTCTTCCACAGTCTTACTACGACTCCGAAATTTCCGGAAAAATAGTTAATCAATTGAATCGAGGTATTAACTCGATTCGTGAATTCACAAACACTGCTACAAACTTTATTATTCCGATCTTTTTGCAGGGCTTTATTGTTATAGGTATTTTGGCTTCGTACAATTGGCTTTTGGCGTTACTCATGACTATCGTTTTCCCTATTTATTTAAAGATAAGTCGAATCTCTACAAAAAGGTGGGGTGCAAAAGAAGAACTAAAAAATGTAATCGAGGACAAAACGCGTGGGCGTATTCAAGAGGTCATATCTAATATTAAGTTGGTTAAGGGTTTTACCAATTAAAAATACGAATTTGGGTTGGTGGCCAAAATCTTGGATGACAGTAAT
>JBPOHY010000093.1:0-7121 GCA_052035055.1 candidate division WWE3 bacterium
GCAACGTCTTTTAAATTTATAAGCTTTGCAGTACTAATTCTGGTAGATGTTATGGAATTCTGAGAAGATTTAATGACAGTTGACTCCACAAGAGTGTTCCACAAACCACAGTTTGGGCACTGACCTAACCACTGAGGAGTTTCATGGGCACAGGACTCACAAGTATATATGGTTTTTTGTTTTGGCATGGCATAGGTATATTAAGCCTAAAACCTAACTTTCGCAAAATGTAGAAATCTATAGATATGAGATAAACTGGCTAGCTATTGCCTTAAATCTTCTTAGCTTTTGCACTTATTACGTTAATAACCAGCTTCTTATCAACTAGTGTAGATTCTAAAACTAACGGCCTCGATGTATTATCCAACAATGTCTGCGCGACCACATCTAACAGTTCCTTTTCTATAGTTCTTCGTAGGCTTCTAGCACCATATTCTCTAGAGTACCCCTTTTCTAGCAACCATTTTTTAGATTCAGCATCAATAGTAACCTTTACTTGTTGTTCCTTTAGGTTTTTGGATATTTCGGTTAAAAGCAGCTCTAACACCTTTAGTTGATGTGCTTTGCTTAATCTCTTAAATACCACTACTTCGTCAAATCTATTTATAAGTTCGGGTTTTACTATTTTTTTGAGGTTGAGTTTGAGTCTGTTTTCTATATTTGTTTCGGTAAGTTCCTGCTCTTCAAAGCCTATACCACTATTGTGCAGTATTTCTGTACCCAAGTTGCTTGTTAAGATCACCAAAGCGTTAGAAAAGTCAAAAAGCTGGCCTTTTGCGTCGGTAAGCTCACCCTCCTCCATTATTTGCAATAAGATATTTAAAACGTCGGGGTGGGCTTTTTCTATTTCGTCGAATAAAACAACACTTCTTGGATGTGCCTCGATCTTAGACGTCAACTCACCACCTTCTCCATAGCCAACATACCCCGGTGGGGCACCTACAAGCCTTGCGGCAGTGTGCTTTTCGGAAAAGTCGCTCATATCTAACCGAATTAACCCACTATAATCCCCTTCGGAAAATGCTTCCCTTGCCAGAATTTTTGCGAGTTCGGTTTTACCTACGCCGGTAGGACCCAAAAACAAAAAATTGCCCAACGGTCTTTTTTTAGACCTCAGTCCTATGCGGGCACGAATCAACGCCTTGGATATTAGGTCAACGGCCTCGTCCTGACCAATAATATACTTTTTGAGTTGAGCACCTAATTTTGCATGAAAAGATAAACTTCGTGGATCGATAATCTCTTGTACTCCTAAAGTGAAGTCTTCCAATACCTTATCAATATCCGCTTTTTTTAGCACCATCTTTTTACCTTCGACAAATACCCTTTTTTCAATTGAAAGGAGTGACTTTTCGAGCTGCTGTATTTCTTGGCGTAAGCCTTCAGCCTTTTCGTACTTCCCAGCCTCTAAACTGGTGTTCAAATCAATACCCAGGTCAAAACTTTTATCTACCATTAAGCGATATTTTTCGGGGATTTTACTTTTTCTAAAGGATAAGTAGGAACAGGCATAGTCTAATAAATCAAAAGCCTTTTGTGGAAATTTTAAGGTTTTTAGATACTTTTGAGACACCGTGTATAAATACGAAACCATCTCGTCCGAAATTTCAACCTTATGGTAATCACCCAAGCTTTTTGCATTAGCCTTAATTATTTCTTTGGCCTTACGCTCACCGGGCTCTGGAACCTCTATAACAGTATAATTATCAATTACGTGCTCGTTCTCACCTGAGATTTTTTCGTATAATACGGGCGTTAAAGAGGCAATAACTTTAACTTTAGTATCTTGTAAACCGCTTTTTAATATGGAATAAAATATCGGAACGGTCAGCCCCATCGAAGACGAAAAAAATATGTCCTGAAAGTTTTTAAGCACAACTATAGCGCGGGGTAAGGTCTTTAGCTCCTCTATTAGAGAGTTTATTGCTATGTCAAAACCACCCCTATTTGCGAGGCCGGTCATAAAAGACAGCAAGTCAAAACCAATAACCCGGTGAGCTGCGAGCGCTGGCGGTACATCTAAAGTATTTATCTGGTGAGCCAAAAGCTCGGTAAGCGTGTATTTGCCAACTCCAGCATCCCCAACTAAAAGTACATTAGATTTTTCTTTCAGTAAAAGTGTGGATATTATCTTTTCGACTTCGGAGCGATATACCAAATTGGTACTATTATCTTTTACTATTTTGGCGTTAATATCTTCGCCAAATGTGTTTAGTATCGGGGTTGTTTTTGCTTTATCACTTGAAGCCGCGAAGGCCGGTATAGAGGCAACTGCATTGATCTCATTTTGAACCTTGGCGTAAAGTTGAGATTTATTAAGCTTTAGAAGCGCCAGTAAAAGATGTTCGGTCCCAACATACTTGCTCTCCATCTTGATGGCTTGGTTATATGCCTCTTTTACAAGAACCTCTACTACTATTTCTTTTGTTTTTTTTATGTCGTTAACCTCTATTATTTCTAATAGAAATTTACCCATGCCTAGGGACAAAAGAAGCTCATCCAAAACGACTTTGGATGTCACTTTCTTATGCTTGAGTATATTTAGAATAGTGTCTTTAGCTCGTTGTGTAAGCCGATCAAGACTCATTTTCAAGTTTTCTTATACTAAGAGCTAATTTTTGGTTTGCGCCGTCAACCTGAGTAACTAACGCACTAACCTCATCGCCCTCTTCTAATGGGCCATTAGTCTCCGAAACATGTATAAGTCCATCTAACCCTTTTTCAAGATTTACAAAAGCACCAAAAGGAACAATTTTACTAACCTTTCCTGTTACTTTTGTTCCAACCGGGTACTTTTCGTTAACTGTTTCCCATGGATTATCTGTAAGTTGCTTGATACTTAATGCAAGTTTCTTTGTATCCTTGTCTATTCCCAAAACTTTGACTTTTATACCAGCGCCAACAGAAAAATAGTCACCTGGGTGGTTTACTTTTTCCCAAGCAATTTCGCTAATATGAACTAAACCTTCAACTCCGTTTAGGTCGACAAATATACCAAAGTTCATGATTCCTGTTACAACACCGTCTAAGGTGTCACCAATCTTTATTTCACTGAGGCGTTTTTCTTTAGATTCAGATGTATAAGTTCCCAAAGCATCCTTCTCGGACAATACGAGTCTATTTTTTATGCGATCAACCTCAATAACCTTTACCTTTAGGGTCTTTCCAGCTAAAACATCTAGTATTTCTTTGAGTTCAGCTTCACTGCCAGATGCAAACTTATTTAAATCATCGGTAAAGTGAACACGGTCTAGGTGTGAAAGTGGTACAAAGCCCCTGAGCCCTAAGCAATCTGCCAAAAGACCTCCCTTGTTATACTCTATAACTACAGCCTCTAAAACGGCATGGGAGTCAAATGCATCTTCAACGGTTTTCCACTTTCGATCTTTTTCGGCACGTTTTAAGGACAAAACTATGTATCCTTGGTCATTTTCCGCTTGGACGACCATCACCAAGAGGCTATCTCCGGGTTTTAGATTTTTGTGAGTATTATCAGAGTCTACAAGCTCAGAACCACTAATAATTCCTTCGGATTTTGCACCTACATCAACTAATATTTCACCATGGGTAACGCTTACAACAACACCTTCGAGTAGTTCTCCAGCGTGTAACTGCTTAACATCTACATCTTTGGCCTTTAGTAAAGCCTCCATTTTTGATCCAGCTTTGTGGATTTTATTTGCTTTTGGCATAAATTTAAAATTTGCGTTTGACTCGGCACATACAAGTGTAGGAGCGGATTAAAACGCGTAACATTCATTGATTTTAATTAACTTAATACTTTTTGGCTGTAATAAAACAATAAAAAAAGCAGCCCGAACACGATCTGGAATGCAGCAACCGAGAACGCAGAGGGATTATATACAAAGTAATACGGGGTTACAAGGGGCATAAGTGGAAACAAAAAAGGGGTATGGCTTGTTTAAAAACATTGACCATACCCTATGAAAGAATCATAAAACAAAACGCATACCCGCAGTAAAACTCACAAATCTTAAATAACCTTTAGGATCCCAAGACATAAAGGTTTGCACAAAGCTCGGATATCGAAAACTATTACTACCAACCCTAATACTCATAGGCCAGTCTTGCAGTTCCAAAAAAAAGTACATGGGGTTGTGGGTTATGTTTTGTAGCAGCTGGTTATATTCGGGTGCAGAGCTTTGCCCCCAAAACATACTCGGGTAGCCAGTAACATCAACCGCTTCTCCTACCTCCGCGACACGAAAGTTTAATGGGTAGCCTGCAATGTTAATTTTTTGTTGTTCAGCAAATTCCAATACTTTCACCAGCGGAAATACCACATTTCTTACATCAGTTATCCGAGGGGAGTTCCATGCCAAAGCTAAGCTTTTTGTTGGACTCCCTTGAACATCAACATACGTAATTGGAGTTCCACCAGATCTTACAAGAACAAAAAAGTAAGCTCCTTCCAAGTTAATCGAAACAATTTCAAATTCGTCGGGCATAATTTACTCCTTTCACTACAATCTCTGCATAGCAGTTGCGATCATAAGGACTTATCTTTCATTGATTTAGTGGGATTTTAAACTAAAAGTTTGAGATGTACAAACTAACTTTGCAAGCAATGTCCCGGCGGCGACCTATCTTCCCGGCATAGCCAGTATTTTCGGCGCTGATGCGTTTTACTTCTCTGTTCGGAATGGGAAGAGGTAGGACCACATCGCCATCACCACCGAGACACTGCTCGCAAAGTGCTGATTCATCAAAAATTGGATAGAAAATCTAAAAAGGTCAACAAAACGAAACCATTTGCGAACCGAAGTCCGCATTTATTTCATCAAAAGAAGTTAAAAGACGTGCAATCATTAGTACTGCTCGGCTGAACACATTGCTGTGCGTACACCTGCAGCCTATCAACCTAGTGGTCTCCTAGGAGTTGCATCCCCACCGAAGTGGGGAAGGATTCTAATCTCAGAGTGGGTTTCGTGCTTAGATGCTTTCAGCGCTTATCCCTTCCGAACGTAGCTACCCAGCGATGCCGCTGGTGCGACAACTGGTACACTAGAGGTTCGTCCATTCCGGTCCTCTCGTACTAGGAACAGATCTCTTCAAAATCCAAACGCTTGTTGTGGAAAGAGACCGAGCTGTCTTACGACGCTCTGAACCCATCTAACGCGCCACTTTAATGGGAGAACAGCCCAACCCTTGGCAGCTGCTTCACCGCCAGGATGTGACGAGACGACATCGAGGTGCCAAACTCCGCCGCCGCTGTGGACGCTCGGGCGGAATCAGCCTGTTATCCCCGGGGTAACTTTTATCCGTTAAGTTCCGGCCCCACCACTTGGGACTCGGAAGATCATTAAAACCTACTTTCGTACCTGCTCGACTTGTATGTCTTGCAGTCAAGCTCCCATATACTTTTACGCTTACATCGCCATTTCCATCGGCGATAAGGGAACCTTTGTGCTCCTGCGTTACTCTTTAGCAGGAAACCGCCCCAGTTAAACTGCCCGCCAGACATTGTCCTCGTACCCGGTAAGGGTACATAGTTAGGTTTACAATATTAAAAGAGAGGTGTTTCATCGTCGTTTTGGGGGTTTAAGCCCAAAACTCCCTCCTACCCTACACAGTCAATGTCGCTTACCAATGCCAAGCTACAGTAAAGCTCCACGGGGTCTTTTTGTCCAACAACAAGTAACCGGCATCTTCACCGGTAGTTCAATTTCACCGAGCTCGTGATTAAGACAGTGCTCAAGTCGTTACGCCTTTCGTGCGGGCCGGCAATTAACCGGCGAGGGATTACGCTACCATAGAACAGTTATAGTTACTGCTGCCGTTCACCCGAGCTTATACCAAGAGCCACTTCTCAAATAAATTTGAGAGATCACCCCCGGATTTAACTTACGGGCACTGGGCAGGCGTCGGCCCCTATACATCCCCTTGCGGGTTTAGCAGAGACCTGTGTTTTTGTTAAACAGTCGCTTGAGCCATTTATGTGCCCCCTCCGTAGTAAAACTACGAAGGGCATTCTTTTTCCGAAGTTACGAATGTAATATGCCGAGTTCCTTAATCACGATTGACTCGTTCGCCTTGGTATTCTCTACCCGACCACCTGTGTCGGATTGCGGTACGAATACCATAAAGTCTCCCTAGAAGATTTTCTTGGAGGTCTAACCCAATCAGATCATCCCGCTTGCGCGAGACTTTCCCTTAGCTTGTATAAACGTCCGTGTGGATTTACCTGCACAGACTGACTCGCTTTTGGGACCTAAATCCTTAATAGGCCTGATCAATCAAACCCCGTCCCTCCATTGGTAATAACGACTATATGGTAGTGCAGGAATATTAACCTGCTATCCATCGGCTACGCCTTTCGGCCTCACCTTAGGGTCGACTAACCCTCCGTTGACTGACATAGCGGAGGAACCCTTAGTCATTCGGCGTTCTGGGTTTTCACCAGAATCTCGTTACTCATGCCCGCATTCTCACTTGATACCACTCCAGCAGCCCTCACGGGTCTGCCTTCACAGCAGATATCAAAGCTCCCCTACCCTTGAACCAAATATAAATATTTGGTTAAGCCATGAATTCGGTTTTTTGCTTCAGCCCCGTTAAATTGTCGGTGCGGAACCGTTAAGCTAGTGAGCTGTTACGCTTTCTTTAAAGGATGGCTGCTTCTAAGCCAACCTCCTAGGTGTCTAAACAGTTCCACTTCCTTACCCACTAAGCAAAAATTAGGGACCTTATTCGATGGTCTGGGTTGTTTCCCTTTTGTAACACGAAATTGCTCCGCATTACTGACTCCTGGACCAGAAACTTGCGCATTCGGAGTTTGGTAGGAGTGGGTAGGCTTACGCCCCCCAGCCCCTTTCAGTATCTCTACCTCGCAAGCCCTATAATCCAGGGCTATACCTAAATATATTTCGGGGAGAACCAGCTATCGCCAGGTTCGTTTGGCTTTTCACCCCTAACCACAGGTCATCCGAGCACTTTGACACGTACAACGGTTCGGTCCTCCACCCCGATTTCGCGGGGTTTCAACCTGCCCATGGTTAGCTCACCTGGCTTCGGGTCTAATGTTACATACTGCAATATACGCCCTATTCAGACTCGGTTTCCCTACGCCTCCCCCCATAAGTGGGGTTAAGCTTGCATGC
>JBPOHY010000083.1:0-2001 GCA_052035055.1 candidate division WWE3 bacterium
CTGGGTAATTTAATATTTTTCTGTCCATGACGGTTGAAATGCAAAAAAATAATTGGTGTGGCGAAAAACTCTGTGCTCAAGCGGATGCGCAAGGTAAAATTAAATATCGATATTTTGAACAAGGTGAATGGCACAGTGGTCAAAAATATTTTTATGTCAAGACCAAATTGGCAGCGTCACCGCCATGATTGATACGCAAGGAAAAATCGCAGGCACGGCGCTTTACAGCCCGTACGGCAAATTGCTGCAAAGCCAAGGCGTGCAAGCCAATATCGCCTATGCAGGGCTTTACCATCACAAGGAAACGGGTTTGTATTTAGCTACTTACCGAGGCTACAACCCATTCACTGCAAGATGGCTAAATCGTGATCCGATTGAGGAAAATGGCGGGCTGAATTTGTATGAGTATGTGGGTGGGAATCCAGCTACGAAAGTTGATCCGTTAGGATTACTGTGTACATTTTCACAAAGCAGTGGATCCATTTCGTGTGTTGACGAAAACAATAATAGTTATTATGAAAAAAATGGTTATGCTGGTACTGGTGAAGGAAGAAATAATCCTGAAGCTCAAGACCAGCTAGGAATTGGTCCTTTACCTCGAGGTGATTGGCAAACGGTAGGAAACTGGTATAACAGCCCAGACACGGGAAAAAATACTATTGTTTTACTTCCCTTATCTAGAAATGAGTGCGAAAAAACCAAACGAGATTGCACGTCTTTTCGAATACACGGCAATAACGCAAGAAATGATGCATCTCAAGGTTGTATTGTACTACCTCCAGACCGCACCATAATTCCTTCAGGTGAAATTATTCGAGTTGTAAAATGAAAATTTTATTAATCGCTCTAATAATGATAAACTCTTTAAATGCGTTAGCTAACGAATCGGTTGTCATTGGTAGAAACGTACTATCGATGATGGCTGATCGTAAAAAAATAACAGCTATAGTGGATATCGGTGCTCCTCATGGTTCTAAGTGTGACTCTTGGGGGTGGGGGGCTGAAAAAAGATGCCCAAAAACAGCGGTATTGTCAGTATCTTTAACTGTTAATGAAGAGCTTGTTTTTATTCGTAGTAGCGCTTTTTCAGATTTAGGATCGCCAAAAAAATTGTTACTTACTGAAAATAAAGGTAAATATTGTTTAACAATTAGAGGTGGAGATGCTGCTGGGTCGTATGTTGCAATCCTACAGTTTTCGCAGGCTGGACTTGAATATCGAAAAGTCGCTTCAGGAGAATTTCCAGACGATGCTTGGGAGGAAACTTTTTATGGTTACCCTACATTTGAGTAGCTTGGTTAGATGTGCTGTAGTGGTCAAGTATTTCCAGACACATTTTATAGACGGAAGTTTATCTTCATACTCTGAGAAACCATTATTAAAATTTGTCACCAATATCCTCGAATCTAGTATTGGGTTTTCTGCCGGAGGGTCAGCGAATGTTGAAATCATTTTATGGTAATTTGTTAGAAATGCCAGTATCTATAATGGTGGTTTTATGTATATGTTTTATATCACCATTACTTTTTATTTCTAGGGTCTTGGTTGGTCCGTCAATTGAGCACAGTGCTTTGTTTCTTATTATTTTTGTTTCGTTTCTTTTTCATTTTTATTCCGGAATACTTCTACTGAATAAGTCTGCAAGATTTTTTATAGTGTTTTTCTGCTCTGGGTTTTTCATTTCATTCTCGCCACTTATGCATCATCCATATGGCACAGAGAACTGGATTGTGTATTTAATAGGCTCCATTTTTAACCTGGCTATTATTTTAATTATTTTTTTATACATAAAAAAAAGTACTAAGGTAAAAGCGTATTTTGAAGCTTAGCCTTAGCTAGGGTGTTTTCGATGAGTGGCAAAAAAGCCAAGACCAAATTGGCAGTGTCACCGCCATGCTTGATACGCAAGGCAAAATCGCAGGCACGGCGCTTTACAGCCCGTACGGCAAATTGCTGCAAAGCCAAGGCGTGCAAGCCAATATCGCCTATGCAGGGCTTTAC
>JBPOHY010000114.1:0-12961 GCA_052035055.1 candidate division WWE3 bacterium
CTTCTTTTGTAGTAATATTGTCATTATCTGCCATATATTTCTATCCTAATACTACTGTAGAAAGTATCTCTTTGAATACTAAATCTACCGCCCAAACAAAGAGCGCAACGCCTAAACTAACACCTAAAACATATAGAGTCAAGCGAATAGTTTGCCTTTTGCTTGGCCACTTAACAGACTTTAGTTCGAGGTAGGCTTCTCTTATAAATCTAAGCAACCTTCTCATCCGCAGATTTTAGCATTTTTTTGCGCTGCTGCCTAGATTTTATAATTCGAGTGTAAAACTCAATATCTTACTAAATGCTATAATTCATATGTGCTATTACAACTACTTTTCACACAACCTATTGTTTTTTTTCTTGTCATTGTAGCGCTGGTTATTTCGATAACTATTCATGAGTTTGCCCATGCCTTTGTAGCGGACCGACTTGGTGATGATACCCCTAGGTTAATGGGCCGTGTTAACCTAAATCCTATGTCTCATCTAGACCCGCTGGGTTTTGGATTATTGCTTATTGCTGGATTTGGATGGGGGAGGCCGGTTCTTTTTAACCCCATAAATTTACAAAACCCCAAGAGAGATTCGGCTTTAATCGCACTAGCTGGGCCAGCATCCAATTTTATATTGGCTTCTGTTCTTTCTTTATTATTTCATTCAGGTGTTGTTGCATTACCCGGATTTTCTGCATTTTTACAGTTGACTATTTTTTATAATGTTATGTTAGGCGTATTTAACCTAATACCGGTTGCTCCATTGGACGGCGCTAAGGTAGTGGGTGGCCTTTTGCCGCCTAATCTCTATATGCAGTGGGCGCAGATACAAAATTACGGACCCTTCTTTTTGATATTTTTAATACTCACTGGGTCTACAGGTGTTTTAGTAACGCCAGTAATCAACGTTTTGTTATCACTACTGGGATTGTAGTTTTCCTTATTTTGTTTTAGCTATAGTAGAAATTGTATCTAATACATATTGGTATTTTTGGCCCATGAAGTTGACTAAAAAGCTGGTGTTGATATTATGTATACAGATAGGGTTTCGATTCTATCTCAGATTGTTGTCTTTACGACAATGTCCTGATGTGTACGTGGACGCTGTTAATTAGTGAATGCGCTACTTTGCGCGTTGGGCAATCAAAGTCCCTTTTAACTTGTTAAAAGAGAGTTGATACCCACTTTAATATAAACGCGTATCTACTACACAGTGATGCGGCACATCGGGTTTGTTATTATTTATTTAATGGGTTCTAAAAATTTATGTTAGCTTCGCTCTGAGGTCTCGCTCTATATGCGGGACCTTAGGTTTTTTAACAGGTTTTTAACTCAAAAAAAAAGCTCAGGAAATTCTTTGTAAATTGCCTGAGCCTTGCTGGTGGAAAAATCTTTTTAGTCTTGCGAGTTGTTTTTGACCTCTCTCGCCCGTATGTTGGCAAAATCTAGGCATTTGCTGGTATATATGTTTAACAGCCTTAGTGCTTCCTGGGTAAACTTTGAGGGCTTACGAATCCATTCGTTAGCGTTTGTTAACACAAAGCCTTTGAATAGCACTACATGCACGCCTAATCCATTAATGTACGCCGAGGTGGGTTCATCCAACATGTTAGTCTCCTTTTTACACTGTGATTTGTTTGGGCTGTGAATTATATCACTATTGAACTAGAAAATATCACTTTATACTGGCTCCTTACACGAAATTTCTGATATACAAAGTATCAAATATATGTCTGCCATGGAGTGCCCTTTGATTTAGTATAATGCTACCATGCAGCTATTTGATAGCAAACATACTTCTACTTTGCTAGAGAACAAAATTAAAGAATTTGTAGCGAATAACAGGGAAATCCTGGCGTCTAAGGTTTTAAAAATTATTCAAATTGGAGAAAATGCTTCCTCTCAAAAGTACATCTCACTAAAAAAAGCTTTTTGTGAACGCATGGGCATTGCATGTAGCATAAGCATTATAGATTCCCATGAATCGGATGAAACCATCAAGGAGCAAATTTCTAAACTTTTGGATGACCCGTGTATCGCAGGTTGCATTATCCAACTTCCTCTACCGCGCCCTAGCCTACAAAACCTTTTGGATCTTATACCTGTGCCTATAGATATAGATTTGCTATCTACCAAAAGCCACCATCGCTTTTATAACAACGACTTTAGCAGGCTCCCGCCTGTTGTTAGGGGAGTGGATCTGTTTTTAAAACATCACCGTATTAGCCCCGCTAATCTAAATGTATGTATCTTAGGTTTTGGAGACCTGGTTGGAAAACCTGTTTCTAGCTTTTTGTCTGCTAAAGGTTCTCAGGTTACTGTGTATGATAATAAATACTATGACAAAGATCCTGCAAATAACGACGTTGGTAGACTGATGAAACATGCAAACATACTTTTTAAGCCAAATTATGTTCCTGGTACCTCGCTAGATTGTAATTTGGTTATAACCAGTATAGGAATTCCAAATCTGATTTTGTCCCGCGATATTGTATCTGGCGCAAGTGTAATAGACTTTGGTTATGCAGTAGTAAACAGTAAAGCAGTTGGCGATATCAGCTTAGAACAGGATTTATCTCACCTAAATTTTTTGTCTCCGTCTCCTGGTGGTATGGGGCCTCTTATTGTTAGATTTTTAGTAATGAACTTTTTAGGGATTTAAGCCCAAAGCTTGGCACCCAAAGCTTTTGTAGTTTCCATTACGACCTTTACGACCTCCTCTATCGACTTGGCATTTTCTAATACTCCAGTTGAAGCCGCCATCGCATGGCCGCCACCTCCTAAAGCTTTGGCAATTTCGGATACTTTAAAGTTAGATAAATGGGACCTCAGACTAGCTTTGAATTTTCCTGGCGTTGTTGCAATTTCCGAGGCACAAAAAGCAAAATTTATGCCCTTCATATATTTTAATAAGTCTGCTGCGGGTAATAAACCTTCTGGATTCATCTGTCCTAAACCATAATCCTGCATTTCTTTTATGGTATGTGAGGTATAAGCCACTTTATTTTCAAAGTCTACAACCAGATTATTAAAGATCAGTTTTTTGTATAGCATGTTTTCATAACTTTCATTGAATAAGTCCTTTTGTATTAGCTCATGCATTTTGGCACCCTTTGTCATTAAGTCGGCGGCAATGGTTAATGTTTGGGAGCTTGTTTTTGAATATTGAAATCTTCCCGAATCAGTTAGTATTCCCAACAATAACGCGTTCGCCATTTTTTCATCTATTTCAACTCCCAGAGCCGAAAAGAGGTTATATATTACATGGGTCGTGGATGTTGCTTTATTGTCTATATAGTTTAAATCTGCAAAGCATTCGCTATCGTCGTGGTGGTCTATGAGTATTTTTGTATTACTGGGAAGTGCCACGTTTTTATCTTGCGCTAAGTGCGACTTGTCACCGCTGTCCAGATATACAACGACGGCATCTTTTTCATATTCTATATTGTTTGGGTGAACTTTTTGCTTAATAAAGGTGTAGTCGTAATATGTTTGAGCTTTGCTGGGTATTTCGTAGTCACAATAGACCTCAAACTTTTTATTAATGCTTTCTAAAAAATACTTAAAAGCAAAAACCGAAGAAATAGAGTCATAGTCAAAGCGGGAGTCCATAACGATCACGACCATGTTAGCCTGTTGTATTTTATTTAGTAACTCTTGTGGGGTTGCGTCCATATCTTGTGCATTATACATGCTTAATATGTTCTGTAAAAAAACAAATAGCCAGGAGCGCAAGTAGTTAGAATTTAATCTTTGTCTACTCACGTCCTGGCTTTTGGCAGAGATCCTTTGGGTCGTGTGTGGGCCGCCGGGGATCATTTTTTGCTTCGCGCCGATGTTTATGTCGTGTACCTGTGGTATTTCCATTTACTACGGATAATTCCACGGGCAAATCGACTCGGGGGCGTCAAGCGTGAACATTTTTCGGGCGGATAGTTCATTCCGATGTCTGCAGACATTTTTCGATCCTAGGATTTGAAGTAGTTTTTTCCGCAGCACACAGGTCCGATCTCTGCTCATCTACATTGCGTGGAAACGTTCGGTTGGTAGGGGGTATATGTACCATTAGCGCTGGCCAGGCATCCATCTCACGCTCATTTTTAAAATGCGTTAAGTATAGGTTGCCGGCGACCCCAAACCTGCTCATCCGAAATATTCGTCCGAATGTTATGTGAACGTATCCAAGCTTTTGTGCAAAGATTCTACTATATCGGTCATACTTTGTCAATATTTCTCGAGCGGCTTAGTAATTCATTTTACTCGATAAAAGATTGATATTACAATATCGTCAGCTTCCTCTGTCGTCGAAAAGGATTGCAGACGCTGGGTTATTTCGATGGATTTACCCATTTCTTCTAACCATTTGTTGATTTCTTTTTCGCCCTTATTGACGTCCCATCTCGAAAAAATGAAAATTTTTACCAGTTCCATAACTTTACTCCTTTGGATTTTTGTGCATTTTACCTTTAACCATGCTTTTTTTCAAATCAATGTGCTGCTATTCCTAAAAACACGTTAAATTTAATATGCAAGGTTGCATAAGAGTTAAGGGTGGAAATAAGCTTATTGGAGAGGTTGTCCCAATTGCCAATAAAAATGCTATTTTAGCTGCGCTTCCTGCATGTCTACTAACTGATAAAGACGTTACATACCATAATGTTCCCCAAACTTCTGATGTTAAAAAAATACTTAGTGTTTTGCAAAAGCTTGGTGCCCAAGTAGATTCTGCTGACTTTAATAAAATAGTTATTAACTGTTCCCATGTCAATTCGTACGCTATCGATTTAGAATTAGGAAAATCTATTAGGTCCTCTATCCTCTTTGCAGGGCCCTTGTTAGCCCGATTTGGCAAAGCCATAGTTCCGCTGCCTGGTGGGTGCCTTTTGGGTAAACGCTCTATTGCCGCACATATAGACGTGTTTAAAAAGGCAGGTATTTCATGTTCTATAAATGATTTGCAAGAAACCGCTGAATTCTTTGTACACACAAAGTCAGTAAACTCCGGTTTGGACATTTGGATGAACGAAGCTAGTGTCACCGCGACAGAAAACATTGCTATGTATGCTGCAGGTACTAGTACCTCCATGACCATCCGAGACGCGGCCTGTGAGCCCCATGTTGTCCAGCTTTTAGAATTACTTAAGGTTGGTGGTGCCCAGATTAACGGCATTGGGTCTAACGTGTTACATATCGAGGGTTCTAAAGGTCTACGCGGGTTCAATTTTATTCCCTGGCCTGATCCTATAGATATTGCGGGGTATATAGCAGCGGTAGCTATGTGCGGTGGAAAAATTGTAATTAAAAATGCAAATTTACCACAAGTTATGAACGGAATTTTGGATTGGTTTAAGCTTTTTGGAGTTAACGTATATCCGCAGGGTGCCAACCTTGTAGCTGAGGGAACCAAGTTGCCGCAAATAGATTATGCAAACTTGAGCTTTCCTTTAGCCGGCAATCATTTACCAAAATTTATTCCACGCCCCTGGCCTGGGTTCCCGGTAGACTTATTGCCGATAATGATTACCTTAGCATGCAAAAACAAAGGTTCAATCATGATGCAAAATTGGATGTACGAAAGTGGCCTAGACTTTACTCGCGAATTAAACAAGCTCGGGGCTGATATATTAACCTGCGACCCACAAAGAGTCATAGTAAATGGTCGTATTAATTTTAAAGGTGGGGAACTAGTGTCACCTAATGTCATACAAGCCTGCATGGCATTATTTTTGGCAGGAATGGCGGACCCCGTTGAAACAGTATTACACGGTGTCCAAAGCTTAAACCGCAGATACGCTAATATATTTGAATCCTACAGACAGCTTGGCGCAGATATCGTAGTTCTAGAGGAATAGCTTACATCAAGACAAAAGAACTAGGTTTGAGTACATTTTAGCTTTGTAGCCTCTGACTGCCACCCTTTTCATGGGCCTATTTGCTTTAGCTGCAACCAAATTCCTCTTTACATAACCTATAGCAAGTGGTATAATGCATATGTATAGGAAATTAACTATATGAACTTTGAAAAAAACCCATATTTCTTTTTTTTATAGCCTAAAGGAGGCTCCAAGTGTTACCAAAACATAGATTTGAGTATGCAGTGAAATCATTTTGTCTGGATTTGGAGTGGGACCTGTTCCTGCTTCGTAACAAGTTTATCTACCGGCGTGTGGTTATTGCTGCTGGTATTGAAAAAATCCTTGTTAAGGCCTGGTCCTACCGAGGTGATATAGCTCAGGCCGTGTTTTTTCTTTTTTTGTTGGGCTTGCTCTATTTGGGGATCTCTGCCCGCCCAGTCGAGATTATCGCGGTCCCAGCTTTTAGCACTCCAGAGGTTGCAGTTGCCCAGGGGGAGTTGATTGCCCAAAACGATACCCATCAGTTGGCTTTGCATCCGGAAAATGTCGAAGGCAAGAGCCAGATCGGTTTGCGCTTCACTTCTGAGGGAGATTTGGAGCCCTTTGAACGTGATTTCCCGGAAGAGGTCTATGAAGATATTCAGACCTTTTTTGTTGAGCCTTCGATTGAACCCGTCGTTCCAGGTATCGCGCAGTCTTACTACCAGCACCACCAGTTTGAAAAGGCACATTTGTCATATACCTATAACAAGCTGCCTGGCGTACACGAATGGTTTCGGATTGAGGTGTATGACAATTTGCGCTACGACTATGGAAACAAGTCGGAATCCCTTGTTCGCTATGAGTACGTTCGTATTTACGATCGTGTCAGCGGGCGACTCATTTTTGACTTGGGATACAAAGACGGCCAACACGGCGCGTCATATGTTACCTGGGAAAACAATGGTAAGGAATTTGAAGCCGTGGTGCCCTGGGGTAACCCGATCATGCTGTCTTCTTGCAACCTTGGCCAGTGGGGACCCGCTTATTTTACTGTTGGTGAACATGGAGGTATCAACTTTAGCTATACAGCCGGTTCCGGAGTCCCTCTCTACACTTTGGCCGCTTACACCTGCCAAGGCACATTTGACTACGTTGTACTGGACTCCTCCCTGGACATCCCGTTCGGGTATTACTACCACGATATGGATGGCCAAGAAATGATATTGCGCACGTTCACAGATCAGATGAGTTGTACGGGGGAGGCAAATTGTTGGAGTATCGAAACAGGGCTTATTCAAATTCCAAAATAATTCCTGTTTAAAAAATAAAAAAAGAAAAAGGGTTATTTATCCCACACGGGGAGCACAAACAATAAAATGTTTAGGCTCCCCGTTTTCTTTTCTACCATATATTATGTATCAATTTCCTATTTAAAATTTCTCACTTTTTATTTATTAAGCTTGCCAAATTTGCTAAAATCTAAAAGACCATAAAGTGTAGATACGGTGAGAGTACGAAATCACGAAGGAGCCTAATATGAGCCTGCAGCCCCGAGATATCAGTGCGAGCTATGAGGCATACTTGCGTAACCATAATTCTCATCTTGTTAATATGTCGTCCCATTTTGTTGCGTATGTGGACGGAAAATATGTATTAGCTCGAAAGGATGTTGTAGCTTTAGTCAAAAGAGTTCAAGAACTGCATCCTGATAAAGATATATTTGTTGGCTATGTAGATCCAAAAGCACCCCCGCACAGTCAACCAAAAATGCAAGTATTCGCATAAATTAGACGCACGGCCCGAAGTTACAATTCTAATTGTTGTGGCTTCGGGTTTTTGCTTTGTATAAAAAAGGAGTCGAGAATGGCAGTTGTTGTTATCCCTACTAGTACATTTAGTTTTACCCAACTCGTTGAATACACTGTGAATCTTACCCTAGAACACGAACCTCACATGTCGGCTAGGCGTTTACATGGGAAAGAAGTAGAAACCTACCATATTCTTTACAATCTAGAGGACGCTAATGGTAATTCTATAACAATGGATCTCTCTAATGCGCAGCTTGTAGCAGCTTTAAGAGAAAATTCCCTCGCGATGTTGTGCGAATTTACTGGAACTACCGTAAGTGACTGGGAAGAGCCAACCGTTGTTGATTATATTGTTGCAATCCGAAGAAAACAAAAATAGTTACAAAAAAAGCCGCTGAGGAATAAAATTATTCTTTCAGCGGCTTAGTTCTATCCATAAAAGCTTTGATCTTTGGCCATTTTTAGTTTTTGTACAACTACAATTGTTATGAGAAAAACTATGTATGCCATAAGTGCAGTGAATATATCAGCTTCGTGGTTGTCCATATAACTCGTATCTAAACTTTGGACTTTTTCGAACGCTGTATAAATGGCCAATAGTAAGGTTGCCCCTATCAATTTGTATTTATTTGTACTTGTTTCCCCTTTTGGTTCTTTTACGACACATACCAATGCTAGGAGGCAGCACCCTGAGTAAAATATAAATGGGGTGGTTAACCACAGGGGGTTACCCAAGGCTTCAAATAATGGCTGCAACAGATTTGGGTTTTTGTAAAAATTGTCGGCCAATATGTAGGAGAATCCGTAGGGTATGCTAGCCAGTAGAAGTAAAATGACATAGGCAATAAAATCTACGGGAAGTTTCGGGCTCTTTTTTGTGTTCATATTTCCTCCGATGTCGGTTATTTAAGATGATTTCTACTGATATTATAGCCTAAAATGAGCCTCGCGTCAATTGCTATAGGATAGCATTTAGCCTTTACTTATTTTTTTATTCAGACTATCTAGTTGATTTTCGACGTTTTTTAGTTCGCTTAATATTTCTGCTTTATCTTGGTCTTCATGCTTACCAACAAGCAAAGACGACATCTCTGCAGTTAGTAGTGTAAATAGGGCTACTCCTATGGTTAATAGGGCAACTCCAACAATGCGTCCTGGCAGTGTAACAGGGTATCTGTCACCATAGCCAACTGTGGTTATACTTACAATACTCCACCATATTCCATCATAAATATTGACTATGTTTGCATTGGGGGCATCTCGCTCAAAATATACCTCTAGGGCACCTAAAAAAATTGTTATAAATATAATGAGTAACACTATGTGCCTCATCTTTCCTTTTACTAAAACAGTTTTAGCATTTGAAGTTGCTCTTACAATGAATAAAACTAAGCTTGCTATTTTGCTGTCACCCTTGAGAAATCTTAGAAATGTTTCGGTAACGGATGCTGAGGCTATTTCAGTGCCTAAATATAATTCTGCTATTGTTACCAGCCTTAGGACTCTAAATAGGGGAATAATAACAATTAACAAGTCAATGGCATGCGTTTTTACAAATTTAACTTTATCTAGACTCAGAGTCAGCAAAATTATAAATTCGAGCAAAAATATGAACCAAATACAGAAGTCAGCCGTATCTATAGCCTTAACCATATGCGGTGGTAGGTTATATGAAACTCTGACAATAAAAAGAATCAGGTAGGCGAGAGTTAGGATTAACATTGGCGTGTAAAACAATTTTTCCACTTTTTTGTATGAGAGTGTGTTTTGCATCCATTTAATAATACGATTAATAGATTTTACTTGCTACTAATATCTTGACATTCAAAACCCATAGTGTTAGCATTCGCAAGGTTCCATCTTGCCCAAAAAATATATGCCTAAAAACATGTCCGAAAACTTAATAATTGCCAGTAATCCCATTATGGAATGTGGGGTTATTTTGGGTTCTGTCAAAAGCCTTACTAACTGGAGGTTAATTTTTGTTTGAGATACAGGTATTACTATAGTGCTTGATTTCAAACCGACCTCCTAGGTCGGTTTTTTTGTGCACTTTAAAAACTTAATATAGGAGATTACTTATGAATATATTGCGCGATATTTTCTTTTTGATAGGTGAGGCAAAGCAGTATTTTGTAAAAATAATACTATTTGTGATAGGTATGGAGCTTTGCAGAATCATCGGTAATGAGTTTTTTGTAACTCTGGTTAACGGTGTTGTTGAGACCTCGACTATTTTATGGCCATTTTTCATAGCATGGCTTGCTATGGCACTACTCAACTGGCTTCTCGACGGTGGTGCCGACTACTTTGTAGTTAAACTAATAGCAGGTGTTGGCTATATAGTTCCAATGAAATCCTTACGCCACCTAACAACCTTATCTATGAAGTTTTTTAGTGACGCCGGCACTGGAAAGGTAGCAAAGCGCATTGAGCAGGGAGCCAATGGCCTTACGAATCTACTTGAGTCTTTTTGCTGGGAAGCGTTAACGTCGAGCATACAGTGTGTTATTACGTTGATTTACCTAGGATGGGTTTTGTTGCCTTGGGGCGTTGTTTTGGTTATTACTTCTTTTTTACTAGTTCTAGCTACGCTAATGCTAGATAGCTTTAAGAGATTAATGCGCAAAGAGCGTTATGACCTTTATGAATCCTCAAGTCATCTTTTATTCCAGATTATGCAAAACATTGCCCTTGTTAAGGCTTTTGCTAAGGAGGAGGGAGAAATTAAAAGATACGACGCAATGCGAGGCAGAATACATGATCTATCAATAAAGGAATTTAGATTTGAAGTATTTTTTAACATCCTTAGGGGATCTATTATATCTATAGCCCTAGGCGTGGTCTTTTACATAGGTGTTTCCTCGGTTTCGATTGGTTTGATAAAAGTTGGTAGTATATTTGGTGCGATGGGTTTAGCAACTGCAGCTCTTTTGTCACTTTCCAGGTTAATGCGGATTTTTGTTCGGTTTATGGACAATTACGAAGCCATATCTCGGGTTATCGAATTCTTAAAACAAACTCCGGATATTGTTGATGCCCCAGATGCTATTCAGGTTGACCATCTGCAAGGCGATATTATTTTTGACCGCGTCCACTTTAGTTACAAAAACCCAAAATCTGAGATTGGCGATTGCTTAGTTGATATTAGCTTTAGGGTGCCCGCGGGTAAAACTGTTGCCATAGTTGGGCCTTCTGGTAGTGGGAAAACTACACTAATTAACTTGTTATTGAGATTTATGGACCCAACATCAGGGAACATTTATGTTGGTGATCATGACATACGCGACTTGACGCAGGATTCTTATCGCAAAAACTTGTCTGTTGTGTTGCAGGACACCTTACTTTTTGATCGAACATTAGGTGAAAATGTTGCCGGAGGTTTAGAAGTTGTGGATTACCGAGACGTATCACAGGACATATGGCATGCTTTGTCGCAGGCACACGCCGATGACTTTGTAAAAAAATTAGCTGACGAGGATGCTTTAGCTACCATGATAGGGGAGAAGGGTATTAAGTTATCTGGTGGGCAGAGACAACGAGTAGCAATCGCAGCTGCATTAGTTCGTAGGCCGGTTATATTAATACTTGATGAGGCTACAAGCAGTCTTGACACTCAAAGCGAGAAGGCTATACAGCTGGCGATGCGAGATTTGCAGTCTAAAGGCGACACTACGGTTTTTGTGATTGCTCATAGATTAAGTACCATTCGTGATGCTGATTTGATTATGGTGCTCGAAGAGGGTCGGTTAGTGCAAATGGGTTCTCATACAGACTTGATGAAACAACACAGCGGTCTTTATGCGCAGATGGTGGGTGTTCAACATGTTTAGTTAGTCGGTAAGCTTTAGGCGTTTCTTTTATTTTAAAGAGGCGCCTTTTTTTATAACTGCTAAAAAAAATACACCTTAAGTTTTTTTAAACCTAAAGTGTATTTACTAGACATACTTAAAACAACAGAAAATCTACCCTACAATTGCCAGCACAAGTGGATTTATTAGCATTACGCTTAGGCTTACTAATGCGATTGCTGCTCCGATGTCTGTTACTGTGTTTCCAATTGCGCGCTGTTTTTGTGCTCGTTCCCGTTGTTCTTGCGCGAGTTTTCCAGAAAGAAAAACGAGAATATCTGGGGGAGGTAGCGTGCCTGCAAAAAAGACTTGACCAGCTATCGCGAGAAGATTACCAACAACTATTCCAATGGCTCCAGCCATTGTTACGTCCACCGTTATATACATAATGAGCTCCTAATGTATTTATATTTTGGATATTATACGTGGCATTGAGACGCATGTAAACTATGGGATGCTTGGCAGGGGCGGAAGGAATTGGTCACATGTCTTTCGTATGTAGTTCACTGCTGTTTGCAACATACGAAAGCATTCGACCCCGCCTCCTTCACTCATTTCATTCGTTCAGTCCGGCTTTCAATTCCTTCCTACCATTTTTTTTGAAACAAAATATCCTCCTCGCGGAGTCATGGCAGGCACTAGTTGATTATGTCGGGAACTTCTATGTCAGTTTGTCGATGAGAAAAAAATACACCTAGTGCTCATAACAAAAGGTGTATTCGGGGCATATTACCTGTCTCTTAATTTTCCAAATTGTAGAAGGTAGCGTTCTTGCCCAGGAGTCGGAGGATTCCCTTAACTACATTCACGATTTCCTGAACGCGGGCATCTACCTCATCTGACCAGACGACGATGTCTTTCTTTTCGGTTACATCAACGCGGATATGAAAAGCAGGTAGGATAGGGGATTCAACGCCCTTGAGAGCATTATCACCTTCCTGGATGCTTTTTTCGTTATCAAGAATCCACTTTACGATAGCCAGTATTTCATTTTGCATGATGCTTTTGCCTCCATGCGCTTGTGATTATTATTTATGCGTTTTTTGACTGTTGTGCTGAATTATAACCTGACAAGACAGGGTAGTCAACCTATAGTTACTTGGCAGGGGCGGAAGGAATTGAACCCTCGTTGGCGGTTTTGGAGACCGCAGTCCTACCACTGAACGACGCCCCTAAGCGGTGCCTGAACATTATAGCTGCAGTTTGTTGGGAATACAAAAGTTTCTCTAAATTCGAGTTTATTTTATAAGGCCACTGGAGCAGTGCTTTCCTTGGATTTTACTGGAGGCATAAGGTCTTTGGCTGCAGGATTTTTTATAGTCACCGTATATGTAAAGCAGTTTTGCCCCTCAATATGCATATATGGTTGTGGTTCCATTCCATTGTCTGCGGGATAAAACTGTGTGCTTTTACTATTTCTATTGTCAGTTTTAAAAGCAGCACAAATTTGAAAGCTGTCCTTATCTACGACAGT
>JBPOHY010000074.1:0-2299 GCA_052035055.1 candidate division WWE3 bacterium
CTACAGGTCAAAACCCAAACCCCTAGAAAGCCTAACTCAGCTTTGCGAAAGGTTGCTAGAGTTCGTCTTTCTAACAGAAAAGAAGTTACAGCTTACATTCCCGGGGAAGGCCACAACCTTCAAGAGCACTCAGTCGTAATGATTAGAGGTGGAAGAGTTAAAGACTTGCCAGGTATTAAGTACACTATAGTTCGTGCAGTATATGATTTAGCAGGTGTAGATGGTAGAAAAACATCTAGGTCTGTTTATGGCGCAAGAAAGCCAAAGGCATAAAAAATGAGAACAGGAAGAGTAAAAAAAAGACAATTACAAGCTGATATAGCCTACAAATCAAAGGTTGTAGCAAGAATGATTCATACCACTATGCTAGACGGTAAAAAGTCTTTAGCAGAAGGCATCATTTATGGTGTTTTACTGAAATTTTCAGAAGAAAAAAAAGAAGCTTTAAGAATATTTGAGCAGGCAGTAAAAAATGTAATGCCAAATCAAGAAGTACGATCCAGAAGAGTTGGTGGTGCTACATATCAAGTTCCTTATCCATTGAGACACGAAAGAGCCGAAGCACTAGCCGTACGCTGGTTAGTTAATGCTGCAAGACAAAAAGAGGGAACCTCAATGTTAAACAGACTCCACAAAGAGCTTAAAGATGCTTATGATGGTGTGGGCGACGCAGTTAAAAAGCGTGATGAAACTCATAAGTCGGCAGAGTCTAATAGAGCATTTTCACACTTCGCAAGGTTTTAATTTTTTACTAGTATATGGCTGATGCTAAGAATCCACAAAAAGAATACCCAATGGACAAAGTCCGAAACATTGGTATTATCGCTCACATTGACGCTGGAAAAACCACAACCACTGAGCGCGTTTTGTACTACACGGGCCGAACTTACAAAATAGGTGAAGTTCATGAAGGTGCTGCACAAATGGACTGGATGGCTCAGGAGCGCGAAAGAGGTATTACCATTACCAGTGCTGCTACCACTTGTTTTTGGGCAGACCACCGCATAAATATTATTGATACCCCAGGACACGTTGATTTTACCGCCGAGGTTGAGAGAAGTCTAAGAGTCTTAGACGGAGGTGTAATATTGTTAGATTCCTCTCAAGGCGTTGAGCCCCAATCGGAAACTGTTTTTAGACAAGCTCAAAAATACAGTGTTCCTTTACTCTTTTTCGCAAACAAGCTAGACAAAGTAGGCGGAGACTTTTATATGTCTCTAAAGTCCGTAAATGATCGACTTACCAAAAAAGGTGTTGCCGTACAATTACCTATTGGTTTTGAGAATACATTTAATGGAGTTATTGACTTGGTAGAACAAAAGGCTTACCTATTTGCCGGTAAGTATGGAGAAGATATTAGCGAAGTACCGGTTCCAGAAGACATGCAGGACAAGGTTAAAGAATACCGTGCAATTTTGGTAGAAAAAATTGTTGAGGGTGACGATACATTATTGGAAAAATTCTTAAATGGAACTGAACCAACTATAGAAGAACTAAAAGCTGGCATTAGGAAGCTAACAATCTCTTCAACGATTTATCCGGTATTTGCAGGTTCCGCTCTAGGTAACGTGGGCGTCCAAAAAATGCTAGACGGTGTTATTGCTTATTTGCCGTCTCCAAAAGATATATCAAACGTAAGCGCTACTAATGTTACTACCGGTGAAACCTTTATTCTCGAAGAAAATCCAGACGGTCCGTTTACTGCGTTAGCATTTAAGATACAAACAGACCCATACGTTGGTAGATTGACCTACGTACGCATTTATTCTGGAAAACTATCCTCTGGTTCTTATGTCCTCAACGCTACTAAAGAAAAAAAAGAACGAGTTGGTAGGCTGTTACTAATGCATGCAAATCACAGAGAAGAAGTAAAAGAATTAAAGGCTGGAGAAATAGGGGCAGTTATTGGGTTGACCGATACCATAACTGGAGATACCCTCTGCAACGAAGATGCCCCGGTAGTTTTAGAATCGATCACCTTTGCAGACCCAGTTATTGGAGTCGTTGTTGAACCAAAGACCAAGAGTGACCGTGATAAATTGGGCGAAGTTATTAAAAAGTTCCTCGAAGAAGACCCAACCTTAAAAGTTAAATCCGATCAGGAGACCGGTGAGACAGTTTTGTATGGTATGGGAGAGCTTCATTTAGAAATTATTGTAGATAGAATGAGAAGAGAGTTTAACGTTGAGGTTAATACAGGTAAGCCCCAAGTTGCTTATCGAGAAACTGTTAAAAAACTCGTTACTGTTGAGAATAAATATATTAGGCAATCGGGTGGACGTGGACAATACGGTCACGT
>JBPOHY010000043.1:0-2574 GCA_052035055.1 candidate division WWE3 bacterium
ACCCTCATCCTCCCAGATTGCCTTATTTATTAGTTCTAAAAGATAGAGAGACCTTTTTAAAAGAGTAAGGTCTGATTTGAGATATTTGTAGGACTGCAAAACTTTAACTTCGGAAATATAGGAATACCCGGTTTTAGATTCTGATAAAAAAACTTCTACCCTATTTAGTGTGTCTAAACTACCACTGCGACGAGAACTTATCTTTCTTACTCCCTTAGCATATGCCAAAAATCTGCCCTTTACAGGAGAAAATAAAGTATATAACCTGTCGGCTTCATGCGAGTTCTGATGTTTTAGTACCAAGCATTCGAGATTAAATCCGGACATTTACTACAGCTTTGTAGAAAATTTAGTGTCCTTGTCCAGATTTATAGTGCTATCTTTGCCATTGACTTTAACTACATGAGTTTCGGAAGCTATACCGCTTTGCTTCTGAATCAATAGGTTATAGGTATCTGCTTTAACCACATTGGCAGGTAGATAATACTTAAAAGTAATTTCTTTCTTTTCGCCAGGACCTAGCTCCAAATAACCCGAGTAAAATTGCTTGTTTCGTAACTGCCCAGTAGCCATACCAACCTCAGAAGTATCTTCCGAACCAGTTACTCCAACCAAAGTGGTATTCATAGGTGTATAAACGCGTACCCAATCTCTAAATCTTTTTACAAAAGGCCCAAATTCCTCTGAAGGCTGGGGATAATCGTATGATATTTTTACTGTTCTTAGCCATTTGTCTCCTTCTCTCTCTAGTGCATGCTCAACTTTTTTGTTTACAAACCAGTTAGTCTTGTCGCCACCTAAATTTGTGGAAACCACATACGAGTAATCACCCTCTACAGGGTCAGTAATTCTTCCACCTAAATTGTACTTCTCAACTAAGGCTTGTGCTGCAGGGTCAAAGGAGTATCCCTGAATGTGTTTCTGGATAGCTAGTTTGACACCTGTATCTATTAACTGACTCCATAAGTAATCCTCTGATTCAAAAACGTTAATAAGCATTGCCTCCATTAAGTCACCCAAAACTCCCTTACGATTTACCTGCTCTCGTAAAGCCAAGGACGCTATTTTTTCTAATTCAAGAACTACATTATCAGCCGAGTAGGTTATCCCGTTTAGTGTCACTGGACCAGTAACCCTCATTAATTCTTCTATAACTTTGGTGTCTATGGTAATTATTCCATCTACTGGCTTTAACTCCATAGGGTCGACTTTTTGTCCTAAATTGTAATAAAACATGAACTGATCAATAGAAGTTGGAAGGTCTGGGGAGCTATTAGTATCTCGGGCATACCATCTTTCGACATTCAAATACTTACTATATTGCGCCGGGGCATCAGGAAAGTCATAGGTGGCATCAATTAAATCAAGAGTATTGTCGATACTATAGAAATCCTTGGAACTAAAATCAGATTGCAACATTGCGTTTTGAATCTTAAATGTAGCGTAATTAGTCCAGAAACCTCCAGTTGGCCTTATTTCCTTGTCATTCTGCATTATGATCATGTATCTCTTAGGTAAACCGCTACCTACGCCCAAAAGCTCCGGAACTATATTTAGAGCCTGCTTAATATCAGGACCAAAATCTTTAGCCTGAGTTAGCGTATTTTTAGCAAATTCAACATTATGCCTAATATTTACACCGCGAACATTGTCCGGGTACTTACTAGTATCTATAGGAGCTAGCTCCTCACCTATGGCCGTCAATATATCCAAAACCCCGTCCATTTGCTCCGAGACTTGGGGCATGAGGGAAATCCATGTCTGAAATGCTTCAATCAAACCTGCATCTTCTGAAACTTTTTGATCCTCGGATATTCTTAACCCAGCAGCATCAGCAAAAGGCGTAACAATACGAGAAGTCTCACGAATTGCGTCTATACCCATATCCCCCGCGTTAATAAAACGATCAGAATCAGCATAAAACTCGTATGCCTTAAACATTTTTACGTCTTTTAGAAAACCAATTTTGGCATCTCGAGCTTCGCGCAAGTCCTGTAGATCGGTTTCAGTCTGCATCAAAACTTTATCTAAGGTTACAAGGTCACGGTCCTTTAGGGCTTCGCTAATGTCGTTAGCATCTTTTTTTAATGTATTTATATTTGAAACTAATGAAATGGCCGGCGAAATAAGATAAATGTAAGCTACAAGGGCTACAACAGCTCCAATTACCAAAAAAATACCTCCGGTAATACCTAGTCCTTTAACAAACCCTTTAGAACTACCTTTAGCTGACTTAGATGCAAATTTACTATTATTCATGTTTCCTCCTGAAAAATTTCCTTTTGATTTACTTTGAGAACTCCAAAAACTAGAGTTTTTAACTTCCGAAGAACTGGCATTTTCTGCTGGCAAATTTGTTTCCATATATATTCCTAGTAAGAACCACGCTGAGTCAAAACCGCCAGCGGTGTCTTCAAAATTATTAATAAATCATACACTATCGAACGCCTCTTTGCATACTCTGCATCTATGCGGGCTCTATCTGGAAAGGGTATTTGGGAACGACCGCCGACCTGCCAAGGACCTGTAATCCCAGGCTTAGCGGTAAGGAGTGCTTCGACATCCAACTTTGTT
>JBPOHY010000101.1:0-1794 GCA_052035055.1 candidate division WWE3 bacterium
AGTACCCTATGTAATTTACCTAAAGAAGTGAGTTTACCTAGTTGTGTACGTACAACATCTTCGAATCTAGCAAGTTCATTTGAGGTATCTCCAACATCCTCGATCATTTTTACAAAAAAGGCTATATATTCCCATTTGTTTAGTGCGTAAAAATACACTTGAAGTAGGTTTAATTCGGATTCCGAAATCATGATTTGATAGCTAGCTTTAATCTCCTTAAGATAGACATCTCTCATGTGTTCGTATTTATCTGGAACATAGTCATAAAAAGTGTTCAGTGGTTCGAGTATGTCTTTTAGTGGTGTCGAAATGCTCCCGTGGTCCCAATCGATAAACGAGGTCACTTTGTCTGTATGCAGGTCTAAAAGTATGTTTTTATTGTTTAAGTCATTATGAACAATACTAAAATCAGGACTCTTTTTTAGTATTTTACTAAGTTCAGTATGTGCAAAGCCAAACCATTCAATAAATCTTTGTGGTTCATCCCCCACTATGCTAAATAAAATGTCTTTATGGTTGGCAAGCTTTGCAACGGTATCTTTTATGTTAAATATGTCTCTTACTTCTAGTTGCAAATCTTTTATTAATGAACTATTTAGTGAAGCATTTATATACGAAGTGTTTACTTGTGCCAACGAGATAATACTCGTGTCTGTATAGTCTACAAAATTTGTAACCGATCCTGGAATGTACGTTTTTAACTCCCAGTAAATACCGTCTTGTTCAAAGTGGTATTCTCCTGCCTTTGTCGTAATTGAACTACGCGCACTAAATCCCTTTGAGATAAGGAAATTGCTTATTTCTATGTCGGCAATATATCCTGTTAGTTGGTCTTTTGTTTTACCCTTTAAAACATATTGGGCACTGTGTTCAACAACAAGGAATAAGTATTTAGAACTCCATCCTTTCTTTTCTTCTATATTAATGATTTCAAAGTTAGAAAGTTCTACTTGAAATTCTGTGAGTATTGTTTCTATTTGGGCAGTGGTGAGCATCTACCTAGATTTTCCTGCTATCGTATGCCCAATGCAATAGACTTTGCCTTTGTTTTTTTCTACACTCCAAATCCCCAAAGTTACAGTTCTTTTTAACTTGCGCTATGTGTCTTACGTAACTCTTCCATCTTTTTATTTGGCGATCGTCTTCTATAGGTATTCTTCGGCCCATATAGTATCTGCAATACCATTGAAACCACCCTCTTGGGTCATCTTCATAAATCCACCCTTTTCTTTGCCATACTGCCAATGGCTGACTGGCATCCACACCAAAGAAGTTAAGCTTTGGGCTATGTCCAGGTATTTCCTTAGGGTGTGTCTTTGCGTTCTCAAACCAGTCTTTTGGAAATTCTTCAGTACTATCTCGCAAATATCTCCCGCCGAATACTCCAAGCTCAAGCATTTCTTTTGGAGTTAGTTCAGGCTTGAATGACGGGTCAAAATTTTTACCTAACGGTGCAACCAAAGTGTACTTGTAATTTTTTTGCATTTTATCGTTTACAGTTATTTCTTTCATAGGACTATTAATCTTGCAAAATATGTTGATACTATTATTAAACTACTCCACCAACCTGTAAAAGAAATTACAAAGCTTAAAAATATGGCATTTTGCATTTTTTGGGGAAGCAGTTCTGACTCTTTCCCTTGTTTCTCTTTTTCCAATAGTTTCGGACTTACCCAAAAGCTTAAAAACACTCCATTAAATATTAAAAGACCTAAAATAGTCCAATGAAGAATATAAAAGTCGTATATTTGGTAGCGATGGTAAAACAAGTAGGTGCCCAGTACCACTAAACCC
>JBPOHY010000111.1:0-5853 GCA_052035055.1 candidate division WWE3 bacterium
AGGCGAAACTTTAGTCGATTATCGGGACCTGCATGTAGAAAGCTCTATAGAGTTTAATGCCGTAGTTGACAGGCATGAGACTAAGTACAGAGATGCGATCGAAAATTTTAAAGCAGGCGGCGAGCGCAGTGAAGATTTACTCAAAGTCTTGATAACCAGGCAAGAATTTCTGATGGATGTCGAGAGGTTTGACATAAGTGGTGCCTATGGTCCGGAGGAATTCCACGCCGACATGGGATCCTATTTTGGCGAAACCCGTTCCTATGAGCAAGACGAGCAGGGATTGCTAAAGCAGGATGCCTCAGATGATAAATATACCTTTTTAGCCGTCACGTTTAACTCTTTGGCAGCAGCCAACAAAATACAGTACAACCAAGGCAACGCGTCTTTACACGAAACAGTAATGGCAATGGAACGTGCGCTAGTAAGCGCGGGCTTGTCTGTAGGAGATTTTAAAATTTACAGATTAAAGGGCAGCGATTTTGTAATCCGTTTAGAAAAAGAAAAGCTAGCCTCAGGCGAAGATGCTGACTATGACGATAACTTAAAAAATATTACGCATTCTATAAGTACTTCGCAAACATCTACCGGCAAAAAAATAAGCAGTTTATACGGAGGCGTGACTCCCAAAATACTGGTTACTGACCCTAACAGGGGCGACGCTGTAAATATGTTCAACAACTTACAGGAGAGATCGCAAAGTAGAGGTAAGGAAACGGTACAGTTTGACCAGGAGTATGACGCTCAAAAATATTTAACCACTTTGTTTATGGACGTTTTGGAGGCAAAAAGA
Organism: candidate division WWE3 bacterium; assembly: GCA_052035055.1. Taxonomy (GTDB): domain Bacteria; phylum Patescibacteriota; class WWE3; order UBA101185; family UBA10185; genus JBPOHY01. The sequence goes on from JBPOHY010000111.1 coordinate 794, forward strand.
GAGCAAGAGTTTTTGTCTTCGCTTATGGATGGTGTTATAAAGCAGGCCCGTAATTCTGTTCATAGCGCAAACGAAAAGGATGCCATCAAAGCAAAGGAATTTTATGACCTTTTCATAGCCAAATTTTTTTCGGGTACCGAGTTTGGTAATTATGACGTGCTATTTCCAGGCGAAAATGTTGAAGACTTAGACACGTATTACAACGAGTTGGCTAGTAAATTGACCGAGGTAACAGCCATGCTAGCAGCCGAAAGAATATTTGGAAGTAGGGAAGAAAAAAGTCACGTCACCGAACTTTTAACCGAGCTGTGTTATCAAAAGCTCGGTGGTTCTTCTGAAGAAAAAGTTAAAAAAGTCATTGAGAGCGATCTAATCACTTATATCGAGAGCCAAGGTCAAGCGTCAAATAAATTTGAACTATTTCCAGATTCAGATGCTAAGGAGGTTCCTTTAACCGAAATTGCGAGGCGTTTCCAAACTGTCCAAAAGTTCCATAATGAGCTTTTAAATCAGTCGTTTATTTGGGTTAACAGCATTATTTCCGATGGCGTAGTTAGTCAAGACGAACGTGCAACCCTACAAGAAGCCATAGGCCAGATTTCAAAGTATCTCGACGAAAGTGGCTCATATTACTTAGATAGCAAGGTTGCGGTTGGTAGTGAAACATATGACTTGCAAGAAGTCTTGACCCAAAACGTACAAGACTGGAGCGCCGAGAAAATTTCTTTGGTTTCGGATTTACTAGGGTTAGTAGTAAAAACGCACGAACTCAAGTTTGACAAACTTACAGGTCTGCCAAAAAAAGAAACCTTTTATAGAGAAACCGACGATATGGTTTTTGACGCGCTTATGGAGGGCAAAAACCTTACGTTTGCTTTTGGGGATCTAGCGTACCTACGCTACATAAATGACCATGGGGGAAGGCTTACAGGCAACAATGCTTTAAACGTTACTGCGGCGTCCTTTGAGTGGGCTGCCCAAATGTTGGAGGGAAACCATGAGGATATCGATTACTTTCTTTCGAGGCTTGGTGGTGACGAGTTTACGGCACTTATAGAAGCTTCTGTCCCTAATATGTCCGGAATAGAAGCCCAGTTTGCCGAGGCTTTTTTAGACATGTCCGGGAAAGTTAAACTACCTGCTAGTAAAGAAACAATTAGCTATATGCCCAACACCTTAAATCTAAACCTTGGTTTTTGTAGCCTCGATTGGGGGTTGCGTGGGATAGAAGGTTTATTGGCCGCCGAAGCATTTGGGCCTGAAGATTCGCAAGTACTACAAAATGTTTTAGAAAAGCGAGCATCTGGAGAAATTGCAAGTGTAAAGCCTGCGGAACTGGCTTATTTTTCTAAAATATTGTTGAGGACTATGTCCCGCGTGGCCGAAAAGTCTATGGAAATATCCAAAGCCAAACAGCGCGCGCTATATCTTTATGGAATGTATGAGAGGTTGCAAGAGGCAGAAATTTCACAAAACACGCTAGAATATATTACTTTTAATACTATATTTACTTACTCGCAAAAGGCAATGAAGGACGTACGCTTAGAGGACTTTAATCTTTTGTACACCGAAATAAATCAAAAATCAGACCTTACCCTAGAGCAAAAAGCGTCCATGATTACCAACCGCTTTGGAGCGGTAGAAAGCGGGCAGGATGCGTCGCACTTTGAGGTTATTCTAAAAGAGCTGGTCGAAGAGCACCTCAAAAAGTAGCGATTTTACTGCATGCGTTATAAAATATGCATATGATATCAGTTCAGCATAAGGCACAAAGAGTTGCAGTTTTTGTAGACGTTCAAAATCTGTATTATTCTGCCAAAAATTTGTATTCAGCCAAGGTAAATTTTAATAAGGTTTTAGAACAAGGTGTCTCGGACCGACATCTTGTTAGAGCGTTTGCGTATGTTATTAAGGCCGACGTGGGTGCCGAGAAAGAATTTTTTGAAGCGCTGACTAAAATAGGCTTTGAGGTGCGTACCAAAGATTTGCAGGTTTTTTACGGTGGCGCAAAAAAAGGTGACTGGGATGTTGGTTTGTGTATGGACGTAGTTCGTTTAATACCAAAAATAGATGCCATGGTTTTGGTTTCGGGTGACGGGGACTATGTAGACTTACTCCAATATGCTAGGTCAAGGGGTGTTCGTACTGAGGTTATAGCTTTTGGCAAAACATGTTCAAGCAGGCTGTATGACGAGGCCGACGAGGTTGTAGATATGGACGAGGATTCCAAAAGATTTTTAATAAGGACTAGTTTTTCACCTACCAGAAAGGGATCCTAATTTTAGTGAGGCACTTAGACACGCTATCTCAAAAAATATTTAGTCTGTCTATGAGGGTGGCCCCATATTTTTTTGCCTTTTTAGTACTTATCTCTATTTATCACGTTATATTTGCTAAACGCATAATTCCTGGTGTTCGTATAGCGCGAGTAAATATTGGCGGTCTTACGTATAGGCAAGCTGTAGATAAGCTCAAAAATAAAGAAGGACTAACCCAAAAAACGTTAACTCTAAAAAGCGGTGAGTCCAGTTATGAACTTCGCTCAGAGGATATAGACTTGGCATATAACTGGGATGCTGCGATTACCAGAGCATTCGAAGTTGGCAGAACTGGGAATGTTTACGTTGATACAAAAGATAAATTGGCGGGTTTTGTTAAACCCTTACATATTGGGGGGTTTTATGATTATGACGAGCAAAAACTTAGCACTTTTTTTGCCACACTTGTAGGCGACATTAATTCTCCGGCTAAAAGTGCACACTTTGAGCTTTCGGGTACTGAGCTAAAAGTCACTGCCGAGCAGCCAGGCAAAAAAGTAGATGATAAGGCAATATATGCCATGATTGTTGATTCGTTTGAAAATATGGAGTTTGGTGAGCGCGCAATTACTATAGAAGACGACTCGCCAAAAATTTTGGCCACCGAACTAGAACCATATTTACCTACGGCCAAAAAGATTGTTTTTAATCCAATAAGTGTAAAGTACGAAAAAAATGTTTGGAAATTGTCCAACGAACAAAAGCTAGAATTTCTTCAATACAATAAAGCAGATGAAAAGTTGGATTTGAACAAAGCCGCGTTTAAATCATTTTTGGAGTCCATTTCGCCAATAGTAAATGAGCTCCCAAGGGGCGTTGTTAGTCAGGCGGTTGACAACAAAGTTATAAGTGTCGAGCTCCTAAAAGACGGCGTTCAACTTGACGTAGATAAGTCTCTAGAAGACTTTAAGGTCTCGTTTTTTGACTTAAAGCCAGATTCCCAAATCGCCATAAATAAAATTTCAGGTCCTATTGACCCAAAAAGTTATGGAATTTTAGGTTTGTTGGGAGAGGGAGTTTCTAAATTTACAGGGTCTGCGCCGGGTAGAATTAAAAACCTGACTTTGGCTGCCGAAAGAGCAAATGGCGTGTTGGTGCCACCTGGAGCCACATTTTCCATGAATGATTCGATAGGTGAAATTAGTGCCGCAACTGGCTACGATGCTGCTTGGATAATAATGGGTAATAGAACAGTTTTAGGTCATGGTGGCGGTGTTTGCCAATCTTCGACAACTTTGTTTAGGGCAGTTTTAAATTCCGGTTTACCAGTTGTTGAACGCAACCCACACGCTTATCGCGTTAGCTATTACGAAATAGAAAATCCCATTGGCCAAGATGCGTCGATTTTTCAGCCAACGCTTGATTTAAAATTTAAGAACGACACTCCAAACTATGTTCTTGTGCAGTCCCAGATTTTTCCAGACGAAAAGAAACTAATTTTTAGGTTATATGGCACTCCGGATGGGCGTAGTGTACAGATTTCTGAGCCCGTGATCTCTAGTTCCAGTCCCGCACCTGCCCCTTTATATCAAGAAGATGCAAGTTTGCCAAAGGGTACTACAAAACAAATAGATTTTGCTGCATCCGGTGCAACGGTTTCATTTACTCGAAAAGTTACAAAAGGTGAAGATGTTATATATGACGACATTTTCAGGACTAACTACCAACCTTGGAGAGCTGTATTCCTAGTAGGTACAAAAGAATAAAAGATTAGCTTTTTTCGATCTGCACATCAATACTGGTAATTGTTAAACCGTCTTCTCCCAGGGTAGTTTTTATGTATATGTGGGTATTGTCTTTTTTGTAATAGCTCGTACTAAAGTTATCTACTGCGCCCTGAGACTTAACTCTCCAATTGTCAGCCAAAAAAATATTGCTGTAAAATTCCTGAACTTCTTGAGGGGATTTGCTGGACTGAAAGGTAATCTGTTGCGAGTTTGACCCTTTGGTTATGCTTAGTTGCTTTGTATCTAGCGGGTACGCTAAATTCGGGATTAATTCGCGTTCGCTGTTTGTGCTCATGCCTTTGACTTCTCTAAGCTCAACCAAAACCTTTGGTTGGTATGTTAAAAAGTAGTAGTAGCTCCCTATAAACAGTGCTACCGCAGCTAGGGAAAATAATGTGTACCTTGAATGTATATTAATTGCTCGGGTGTGCATTTATAAATTCATTATACTTTGTGTATGTCTTTTGGTAAAATGTGGTGGCTTTTATGCTTAGGTTCGGCCTCATCGTCTAATGGTCAGGACGGCGGGTTCTCATCCCGTAAATCGGAGTTCGATTCTCCGTGGGGTCACCATAAACAGGTTCTTCACCGAGTATTGCGAGGTGGAGGTTCTGTTTATGTGATTTCACTAGGAAATTGAATTAGCTTTAGCTGGTTCGACTTTTGCCGAAGGCAAAAGCAAGCTTTGCTTATTCTCCGTGGTGTGCCATCCGGAAACTTGCTTGTACTCCAATTTTTGACTCTCCTGGAAAGTGAAGAATCTCTCTGAGTTCATACGTTTCTGAGCGCAGCGAACGTATGTGCATACTCTTAGTATGCCGAAAAAGGCTTATGTTGCAATTTTTATTATTCCGATTGTGAGCTCATTTCTAAACAAGTATGTGCAAGAAAAACAAATATGCCCCGGTGCATTACGCCCCGGGGCATATCATTAAATCTCTATTTAGTTTTTAGTAACCGTTGCCAATCAAACCATCTGTCTGGAAGCAATAGATGGGATACATTGTTGGGTTAT
>JBPOHY010000201.1:0-3710 GCA_052035055.1 candidate division WWE3 bacterium
TTTAAGTTTAATACAAAGAAAAGTCCCCTTGAATTGGGGAGCTCTTCAAATCATTTAACGCATAGGAGTGTAGCATAGCTTTTACCGGATGTCAATAACAGAGCGTACTTTAAAGCCTGTAGCGACGCGGAAAATAGCAGATTAGCTATCAAAATTTAATAAATATTTAACATGAAAACTTAGGCTAAAAGTGATCTGATATGCCTGCTATAATCTACAAATGCAATGGGATCTAACTAACCTGTTTCCGGACGATAACTCTAAAGAATTTGATACTTCCTTACGAATCCTAGAGGATGCCTATTACTTGTTTATTAATGCGTGGAAAGATCGAAAAGACTATCTGGTAGACCCGCTGATTCTTAAAGCTGCCCTAGACGAGTACGAGTCTTTAGCAGCTCAATATGGTGGTTTGGGTAGTATGGGTTACTTTTTTTTGTTACGCAAAAAGCAAGACCAGCTCGATACAAATATAATTGCCAAGTTTAATAAAATTAACGACGTGTTAATCAAACTCGGAAATGACTTGCAATTCTTTACACACTCCATAAGTCATATTCCAGCCGAGCTGCAATCGGTTTTTTTGGAGGCTCCTAGTCTCACAGATTACAGGCATATGTTAACTATGTTGTTTGCAAATGCTAAGTATCTTTTGTCTGAGCCCGAAGAGAAAATCTTAAACTTAAAGTCAGTTTCGTCTTACTCAAATTGGGTTTCTCTTACCGCCAAATTACTTTCCAAGGAAGATATGCTTCTTTTGGAGGAGGACGGCTCTAAGGCCAAAAAACCTTTTTCTTACGCCCTAAGACTTATGGATAGTCAGCAACCCAAAGTGCGTAGTGTAGCCGCCAAGAGGCTTAATACTTTGCTCAAAAAACACGTTGATGTGGCCGAGCAAGAACTAAATTCCATTTTGTACGACAAAAAGACAGACGATGTTTTAAGACATGTTGAAAGACCGGATATGATTAGGCATTTAGCTGATGATATAGAAACTTCAGTAGTAGACTCCATGCGCAAAGCAGTAAAGGCAAAATTTGGAATTGCGCACGACTACTACAAGCTTAAGTCCGAGCTGCTAGACCGGCCAAAATTAAAATATTATGAGAGAAACGTTAGATATGGAGATGTAGATATGAAGATTACCTTTGATGAGGCAGTTGACCTCTTGTCTAAGGTTTTTACCAACTTGGACCCAGAGTTTTATAGCATTTTTAAGCAATATTTGGACGAAAAGCGTATAGACGTCTACCCAAATAAGGGTAAAGTCTCGGGGGCATTTAGTATCGATGTTGCTAAAAAGCTGCCAGGATATGTTTTATTAAATTACACCGACACTTTGCAGGACGTTCTCACACTAGCACACGAAATGGGGCATGCAATTAATGCAGAATTGATAAAGAAAAATCAGAATGGGTTAAACTGCGAAACTTCTCTGGCTGTTGCCGAAGTAGCCAGTACGTTTATGGAAGATTTTGTGCTCCAAGAAGTGTTAAAAGATGCAGGCAAGGAAAAACAGCTAGCGATTAGGATGATGCGCTTGAACGACGATATAAGTACTATTTTTAGGCAGGTGGCGTGTTATGAATTCGAAATGGACCTACACCTCTCGTTTAGAGAAAAGAACTTTTTGTCAAAGCAAGACATAGGGAAACTATTTAGAAAGAATATGAAAGCTTATATGGGGTCTTTTGTCGAACAGTCGGCTGGAAGTCAAAATTGGTGGGTTTATTGGAGCCATATTCGCAGATATTTTTATGTTTATTCTTATGCAAGTGGGTTGTTAATCTCTAAATCGATGCAAAAGGCTGTTTTTGAAGACAAGGCTTTTATACATAAGGTCAAAGATTTTTTATCTGCAGGCACTTCACAGTCGCCTAAAGACTTATTTATAAATTTGGGTATAGATATTGCTTCGCAGGGTTTTTGGGAAAAAGGGTTGGATCAGATTAGTCTTATGCTTTCAGAAACTCGTGCCCTTGCGCGTGAACTCAAAAAAGTAAGTTAATGAAAAAAAAAGACGCAGGAGCTAGTAAAAGCAAGTGCGTCTTAAATCAAACATTGGCAGTGTATGTTGCTACTTTTGGTCTGGATCTCGCGTAGTTCCTAAAAACTCATTAAGTGGGTTTTTGCTCAAATACAGTTCGCTTTCCAGATGCGTTAAGGTTATGTCACCAGCAGGAGTGCGAATTGTAATTGCTTCAATTTCTTTTGGGAATGTAAAGATTTTTCCTTCATATTCTTCCTGATAGGTTGCTCCAGGTTCTGCGGAAACTACCTTTAAAATTGATACCCGAATGCCAACGCGAGTTGGGAGCCCATTAACCGGCAAGTTTCTTGCAAGATAAGCGTATTTAAGCTCTGCCCATGGACGTGTTTCAAGTTGTGTTACTTTCTTTTTGCGCATTTTTTACCTCGAGTCTATAGAGTTCCAACACTATTTTGTTGAATTTACTTGATTGTACAATAAAGCTCGCCGCATGTAAACCTATAGTAGCTAGATGCCGTGCCTACCCTGCTCATATTTTAGGGTAGCTAAAACGGATATTTTCCTAAGTGCGCCTCGCTGGGGTTGTATCGACTTAGTTTGTTTCACCTTGTTTGCTAGTTCTCTCACTGATTGCTTGTTTTAACTCTTCCAATGTACCAAATGCTTCGGCGTGCTCAACTACCTTAAATGCAACATCACTTGGAGAGCCCTTCCAATTTATTTGTTCCACTCCTAACCCTGCGACCTTTGCAAGTTGGGCAATTCTTTCGTCCCATTGTGTAATAGGCCCCTCCTTAGTGTGTTCTAGTACCATATCTACGATATCGAAAAGATCTTTTCCAGATAGCCTCATGTTTATCGCTCCTTTGAATGAATTTGTGAAATATTAACACTTTCGACTTGCTTTTTCAACCTATAGCCAGGCGCTGCATTATTGGGTGCATTTAAAAACACAAACTAGACAAGAACTGCAAAAAAAAGGCAGCTAAGTCGCAATAAATTGCAAAATAGCTGCCGATAACTAAACTAAATCAGAACAGTAAAAATAGCCTTATTTGGTGAGCCAGGAGAGGAATTCTGGGGTCAGGAACATGTCATTGATTTCTTCATCAGAAAGCTGAACAAATCCCTCCAGGTCGGTGATGATCAAATGCCCGGTGTTTTTGAATTTCCGAGACAGGTGTTTGATGTGTTCAAAGGTTACCCCATGCTCACAGGCACCAATCAGCAGGAAGTAGGCGTCGTCGCCGCGGGCTTGAGACTGTGCGATAACGTCTTCGGTGCGGGGTTTGTCGCCATAGGAGCCATCTGGGTCGTTTTCGCCATCAGTGAAGAGAATGATCAAAGCTTTTTTAGCGCGCTTTACGACGGGAATAGGAGCAGGGACCGGATGAGGGTCGCCACCAAAGATTGAGCGGAATACACGACTGAAAATGCCTTCTTGTTCATTCGCATAATTAGCCGCAGGAGCTGTTTGTAGCCATCCTAAGTGATGCAGAGAAGCTTCGATGACGTAGCTATAGGTAGTCCCGCCGGCCCAGCCTTTGACCCTTTCAAAGATGTGACTGCGCACAAAGTTTTCCGCGTTACCAGCAGTAAGTTCACCAGCATAAACAACATTTTCTCTTCCGCCACTGAAGGTCATAACGCGGATTTTTCCATCGCGATCCATGACTTTGGCGTAGGGTCCCATACGGGCCAGGAAAAGGTCGGTAGTGCC
>JBPOHY010000210.1:0-2185 GCA_052035055.1 candidate division WWE3 bacterium
AGGCCTTGTTAAAGGTATCTATAAAGCCAGCATGTATTTCGTCTTGGTCGCTTTCTTTGTAGCCCGAAACAAGGTCAAACAACTTTTTAAGTGAGTTGTGCGAGCTTTGCAGAGATTCCCAAGTAAAATTCAAAGAAGATCTATAATGAGCCGTCATGTAAAAGAATCTGATATCAATAGGTGTAAAACCACGTGCAACTACATCGGAAACAGTATAAAAATTACCCAAACTTTTACCCATCTTGCCCCCATCAACTTGCAAGTGGGTTACATGCATCCAGTAATTCGAAAACCTCTTACCTGTAACTGCCTCACTTTGAGCCATTTCGTTTGGGTGGTGAATCATTTTGTGATCCTCACCCCCAATATGTATATCTATTTGCTCTCCTAGCTCTTTCATAATCATGGCGCTACACTCGATATGCCAACCGGGAAATCCAAGGCCCCATGGGGATTCGTACTCTTGCCATCGTTTTTTTTCTAAAGGGGAAAACTTCCACAGTGCAAAGTCATTGGGGGCTTTCTTTTCTGGATTCGGTTCGACTCTGGCACCTTCTTTTACGTTCTCAGCTGTTAGCCCAGACAAAACACCATAGTCTTTTAGTTTTGAGGTATCAAAGTAAACCCCGTCTCCTATTTTGTAGGTAAATCCTTTAATTTCGAGCATCTGAATGAGGTCTAGCTGCTCTTTAATATAGTCGGTGGCTCTTGTGAACTTTACAGGACGCTTTAGGTTCAAGCTGTCATAATCTTTCATAAAGTCCTTGATGTAAAAATCTGCTATTTCACGAGCGCTTTTGCCTTCACGCTCTGCTGCCTTTTCGAGCCTATCTTCTCCTGTGTCAGCGTCACCAAAGTTATCACCACTTAGATGCCCCAAATCGGTTAGATTCATAATATATTTAACTGTAGATCCATTAAATATAAGTGTTCTTAAAAGGGCATCACTGGTGAAAAAAGTTCTAAAGTTCCCTATATGTTGATAATCATAAACAGTCGGTCCGCAGGTATACATCAAAACCTCATTGCTATTTAGTGGTTTAAACTCCTCTATTTGGCGAGAAAGGGAATTAAAAATATTCAAAGTCATATTGGTATAATATCCGCTAAAAACTATTGTGGCAAGGCTCATTAAAGAAACATTGCCACAATTAGCACGCATGCAGGGGTACAGAATGGCTAAGAAAACAAAGGCGCAATTAAAACTACTGGTAGCTCTGGATCAGTAACATCGTCAATGGAGCTCACATAGTAAGGAACGCCATATAAACATACACGGTCACCTTCGGTTAAGATTTTAGTACAGCACATTAACTCATCGGCAGTGCCGTCTGTATCTCGTACCACATATGAGTAAACCTCACCAAAAAAGACCGTACCAAAAAGGTCAGCCGGCAACAGCTCGATAAATTCTGTCATGTGGTCACTCCTCTTGTATCTAAGTATTTATGAAATTATATGCCAAACAAACAACGGGTGTCCACTAGTATCAAAACGTCCCTCTACCATCCAAAGCCCTAGAAAGCGTAACCTCATCTGCATATTCAATATCCCCGCCCACGGGCAAACCACGCGCTATACGCGTAATCTTTAGTTTATCTGAAGACAAGCCGGAATCCCTTATTAGCTTGGAAAGATACATAGCCGTAGCTTCTCCCTCCATACTCATGTTTGTAGCCAAAATTACTTCAATGTCCAAAAAATAATCCTGAGAGCGGGCATTTAGACGCTTTACTAAGTCATTAATAAAAAGCTCTTCGGGGCCTATATTGTTAAGCGGGTCAAGTAGCCCGTGCAAAACATGGTAAACGCCTTTAAAACCTGTCCTTTCTATGGCGAAAGCGTCTAATGGGCTTGATACAACCAAAATTAAGTTCTGGTTTCGGGTCGAATCCCCACAAATAGCGCAAATATCCTCTTCACCTACGTTTTTGCATATACTACAAAGTTTGGTCGCTTGTTTAAGCTTTACAAAAGTATTGGCAATTCGTTCAAGGTGTTCCTGGGGATAATGTAGTAAATGAAAGGTTAAACGCTGTGCCGTCTTTGGCCCAATCCCCGGAAGGCTTTGAAAAGACTCGATCATATTGTTTATAGCTTTTGGTACTTTCATGATTATTAAAGTGGCAGTGCGCCGTCTAACATTTCAATCAGGGAGCCACTGTCTTTCTGTACACCAGATGTT
>JBPOHY010000076.1:0-8458 GCA_052035055.1 candidate division WWE3 bacterium
CTAAGAATCTATTTACCATCAGGCCGTTTTTTGTAATTTCGTGAAAATATGCCTGTAGAGGTCTGTGGTAAAAAAATGAAGTTATTTTTTTGTTGCCATCCCGTACGTTGGTGTTTAATGGTATTGTGTCTGCTGTAGCGTATCTGTCGACCCGTCGGTAAACCAACTTACGCGTTTTATCTTCACCCCATCCACTTTGTCTTGGAATTCTAAACGCCGGATGGAGCATGAATATTACCAACCGCCCGTTTGTTTCGAGCAACTTTGAAGCCTCCTCTATTATTTTACCGAGGGGGTTCATGTCTTGAATGCTAAGCATAAAAACAACGCAGTCAAATTTTTTTGCCGCGAGCTGTGGAATTGTGCTTAATTTAGTTGCTTCAGCTGTAAAAAATGAACCCTCCATGCGGTGATACTTTAGAGCGTTGTTTACCATTTCAGTACTGTAGTCGACCCCAACGTATTTAGCTCCTGCCTTGTGAATATGCGCTGAGAGAGCTCCCTGCCCGCAACCTACCTCTAAAACTCGATCGCCCTTGTTTAGCTCGAGAAGCTTTATAACCGTAGGTATTGCATATTCTTTATGATATCTGTGGCCCTCTTTGCCTACCAAGCTGTCATACCAAGTAGCCAATTTATTCCAACTAGTATTTTTTGTTCCTTGTCCCATTCTTACCATGGGCTTATTTAACGCTAAAAGTGTACTAAAGGCAATAGCAGGTTTTGACTGGCTCCCAAGCTGTCTGCGGGGTAAAATAGAAATATGAAAATATTAATAACTGGGGCAGCCGGTTTTTTTGGATCTAATTTATGTGAATACCTTTTAGCCAAGGGCCATACCGTAGTTGGCTATGATAATTTTAATAACTTCTATGACCCCAAGATAAAGGAATTTAATATTAAGGATTTTAAGGACCATGCCAGTTTTAAGCTTTACAGGAAGGACATTTTAGATGTTCCGGCACTCGAAGACTGTTTTATGAACGAAACACCCGCGGTGGTTGTGCACCTAGCTGCTTGGGCTGGGGTAACAAAGTCTATTGATGAACCCGCAGTATATGTTCGAAATAATGTAGAGGGTACTGTTAATGTTCTTGAAGCGGCAATCAAAAGTGGTACCGGCAATTTTATATTCGCGTCGACCTCGAGTGTATACGGTATTAATCCCACACCTTTTTCAGAAAATACCCCGACTGATGCTCCTCTTTCTCCTTACCCTGCAACAAAAAAGGCGTGCGAAGTTATGCTAAAGGCTTACGCTATTAATAAAGACATCAACGTGACTGTTCTACGAATATTCAATCCGATTGGGCCACGTTTGCGCCCAGATCTTCTTCTGCCAAAACTAATAAGGTCTTGTATTTACGAGGGTTTTGAGTGCCCCGTTTACTGGACGCCGGAGGATCTCGGCAAAATCAAGCGAGATTACACTTATATAAATCATATGTTTGAAGCAATAGAAAGGATTATGGAGACCCCGTTCAAATACGAAATATTCAACATGGGTAATTCTGCGCCTATTTCTTTGGTCGAAATGTTTGCCGCCGTAGAAAGGGTTGTTGGAAAAAAACCTATGACTAAATTAATGCCCCATCGTCAGGGAGAAATGTTAGAAACGTATGCCGATATACAAAAAGCAAAAGCTGAACTAGGCTATAATCCTATAACAAGCATAGAAGATTCAATTAAATTGTTTTATGATTGGTTTATGCTCCAAGATGACGCATACAAGAAAGGGAATCTTTAAATGGAATCTACTTTTGAAAACAAAAATTTAGTTTCAATAATAATACCTTGCTATAACGAGGAGGGTAACATTTCTAAGTTGTTTGATCAGTTGCTGGCATTGTCAGCGCAAAGCTCTTATAACTTTGAAATCATTGCGGTAAACGACGGTAGTAAAGATGGTACTTGGGAGGTCTTAAAGAACTATGCTAACGCACATACAGAAATAAGAGCTATAAACTTAATGGGTAATCATGGTTTGACGCAGGCCTATACCGCTGGGTTTGATGCCTCGCATGGGACTTATGTAATAACCGTAGCCGCCGATCTCGAAATCCCTACAGAAAATATTAACAAAGTAGTTGAGCACCTCGAGAATGGTTATGATTTTGTAAATACCAATCGCACTGGACGTTGGGATAGTGCCGGCCGCAAGTTACCTAGCAGAATTGCTAACGCATTAATTGGAAAAATTTCAGGCGTCTACATGAAAGATACCGGATCAGGTATGAAGGGTTTTAGGCGAGTTCTCATTGATAACTTTAAAATGTATGGCGAAATGCACCGAATGATTCCTGCATATTTAAGCGCGTATGGTGCCAAAATGATTGAGTTTGATGTGCCATTTAAGGACCGTGAATATGGCCAGTCTGCATACGGTGGGCTAAATCGCACTATAAAAGTAATGCTCGACCTCATTACCCTGTATTTTATGTTGTACTTTGCCAAGAAGCCATTTAAGGCCATGCCCGGACGTTTATTTGGCGCCACCGGTGCTTTAATTTCTGGTGTTGGCGGTGTCGGGGCTTTTTACTTGTTGGTGCTTAAGTTGATGGGACAAAGTATTGGTAATAGGCCGTTATTTTTTGTGTCTATCTTTATGCTTGTTATTGGTCTGCAATCAATGATGATAGGGATGATAGGGGAATTATTGATGCGTACTTACTTTGAGTCCGGAGGTCGAAAAACCTACACAGTTCGCGAGATCATCGGTTAGCTCTTTTTACTTTTGGAATTGCAGCAAAACTGGTACATGATCAGGATGTAGCACGCAAATATCACTGCCCCCTGAGTCAATGTTGCAAAAAAAGTCACAATAACCTGATTGTTTACTTCGTAAAATTTCAAAAACTGTTCCATATGCGCTTGCGCTACCTCATTAGCAATACCTGAATCAATAAGCTTTTGTGTTTGATATTTGTATGCTAATTCCATCCATTTTGGATTTATTACGTAGTTGTATAAATAAAAGAATGCGCTTACTATCGCCGCGGTGGCTAATGTATTAACGCCACTTGCCTTAATACCTTCTACGAGCATTTTCTTTTTTTCCATTCCCTTATTTGTTTTTTTTATTGTCCATAAAGTTAGAAATGAAGTTATGAATGGAATTATCACAGACCCATATCCCGTATATTCCCCGATATGCAGTTTTGTAGTATGAAACCCTAATAAGTATTCGGCTAACGCGTATAAAGAAATAAGTGCTCCAGTGATTGCCCCATATTTTAATCCGATTTTTACACTTTGATTATCCATACTTTTTAAAGTATACATTATGCCAGCTTATCCTTGAAGTCTTGCTGAAGTTTTTCTAGTTTTGGCTGAATAATCACTCTGCAGTAAGGGCTGCTTTGATTTTGCTCAAAAAAATTGTGGTGGTAGTCTTCGGCTGCGGTGAACCCCGTAAATTTGTTTATTTCTGTAATAATTGGACTTTTATAGTAGCCACTTTTTGAGAGCGTGTTTTTTGCGTTTTCTGCGGCTTGTTTTTGTTCCTCATCCATATAAAAAATGGCCGATCTATATTCTGGCCCATGGTCATACCCTTGCTGATTGGGCGTTGTTGGATCGTGGGTTTTAAAAAAAACCTCCAAAAGTACATCGTACGAAATTTGTGCGGGGTCGAATTCTATAGATATGCTCTCGGCCTCGCCGGTGTTTTTTGCGTGTATCTCCTGATAAGTTGGGTTTTTGTTAGTTCCACCTGAATACCCTGGTGTTACACTCTTTACTCCTTTAATGCGCTTAAATATTGCTTCGGTGCACCAAAAGCATCCACCAGCAAATACTGCTTTTTTTGTATTAGATGACGTCATGGAGTAGTTATAACATAGCATTTGTTAAAATACCTTTACATGCTAACCACAAAAAAGAAGCTAGTAATACTTGTTTGTATGCTAGGTTTTATTATAGGAATATCTTTTTATTTTCATCTCTATAAACGGTCTCCAATTTCCATACCTAGCAACTCGCCAGAATCTTCTGATGTGTCGGTTTTCGAAAACATACAGAGCCCACCTGCTAAACCAGACGGCGTTACACTAGTGACCCCGCCAATATCTAAGGTTTTGTCCAACGATTACCATATATACCAAACTTTCAATAATTGTGGACCCGCGGCGTTGTCGATGGCGCTTTCGTACTTTGATATAAAGGTAAGCCAACAGGTTCTTGGGCAGGCGCTTCGTCCCTATCAAAACGCAAAGGGCGACAACGATGATAAATCCACTACGCTACAGGAGTTGGCTGCCGAGGCTGAAAAGTATAATCTAATTGCGTATCATAGGCCAAATGGAGATGTAGCTCTACTAAAAAAATTTATCACCTATGATATGCCGGTTATTACGCGCACGTGGCTTAAGTTAAATGACGACATTGGGCACTATCGTGTGGTTAAGGGTTACGATGATGCCACTCGTGTAGTGATTCAGGATGATTCTTTGCAGGGCAAAAATCTCGAATACTCCTATGAGGAGTTTGATTCTCTGTGGGGTAAGTTTGGCAATGAGTACTTAGTTTTGGTTCCCAAAGATAAAAAAGATATTGCGGAGGCGATCCTTGGGGAAAACCTAGATTCCAAGGTTTCTTGGGAAATAGCTGTAAGTAATTACAAAAAAAAGGTTGAACTTAATCCGGCGGATGTTTCGCTAAGGCTAAATCTTTCGGTGGCGTTGTTTAATGTAGGAGACTACGAGGGGTCTGTTAAAGAGTTTGAGCAGGTGGAGGCAAAACTTCCGTTTAGAGCTTTGTGGTATCAAATTGAGCCTATTCAAGCTTACTTTGAATTAAAAAAGTATGACCGCGTACTATTTTTAACGGATAAAATTCTAGATAATCAAAATAAAGCCTTTTCGGAGCTATACCTACTACGAGGCCAGGTTTTCTTAAAGCAAGGGCAAATGGACTTAGCTGAGCAAGAATTTGAAAAGGCCGTTTTTTATAATAATAATATGGAGGCTGCTATGGCTGTAAAAACTCAATAAGCGCTGCTGTTACTGCGGTTTTAGATACTCGTCAAAAAACTCAACAGACCTTGTCAGTGCTACGCTAAGATTTTGAGAAATATTATGGTCGTCGCCTGGATAAACATAATACTCTGTCGTTTTATCAGCTGCCTTGAGTGCCTCGTCCAAAAGCTCACTAAATAAAGCCGGAACTTCGGCGTCGGCTGTTCCATGGTGAATTTGCACGGGGCCAGAAATGTCCTTTACAAAAGAAATTGGTGAAATAGATTCCCAAAACTCTGGGCTTTCCTCAAACGTTCCATATTTATCTATGAGTTCTTGTCTGGTTGGCCTTCTTATTGCTTGTTCTTGCGGTGAAGGCGTCCATGGGCGTGTGCGTTTCCAGTTTTCTGCCATATCTTTATATGACGCTACTACTCCGGCCCAAATGACCCCAGCTTTTATATCTTTACTTACTACCATTGACCGTAATGTGATATGTCCCCCCATAGAGTGCCCCCACATTCCAATGTTATTTACATCTGCGTCTGGGTATCTTTTGATCGAAGCAACCGCATTCAAAACATCGTTAGTATATGCCGTAGAGTAATAAGCACCTTCGGGATTTCCTTCTGATTGGTCATGCCCTCTGTAGTCTGGTCTTAGTAAAATGTATCCGTTTCTAGAAAACGCATCAGTATAAGCTATATATTTTTCTGTGGTGCGATATTCTGCTGGGGGTATGTAGCCATGATTAAAAACTATAACAGGCCAGCCATTTGTGGGTTTTTGCGAATTTGGGACCGTTAAAAGGGCGTAAATTTTTAATCCTTCAGACATATAAGAAACACGGAACCTTTTATAATTACTTCCAGAGGACAGTTCTTGCACAATTTCAATATCACTCCCGGGATATTCCTGTTTTCGCATTTGTTCGATTTGTAGTGGGTGGGTTTTTATGAGTTTTTGCACTATTGTTTCTGGTAAATCCTGTTTAATGGTATTTAAGTTGTTTTGTGGTTTCTTATATTGCGAATATACGAGTATTGCGATGGCGCTAACTGCTACTACGAAGATTACAAGTAATAGTTTCATTTTCATCTTTGAATTCTACCTGATATTTAAAGATTAGTATCTTTGACACGTATGCAACCCCTTCTACTTTTAGGTTTATAGACTAGCTTGCTAATGCCTGTACTAGAGTATAAAGTAAGTCTACACCTGCCAAAGGCAGATGGTAGCGAGTAAGCCGAGAGT
The DNA here is from genome assembly GCA_052035055.1 of candidate division WWE3 bacterium. Taxonomy (GTDB): domain Bacteria; phylum Patescibacteriota; class WWE3; order UBA101185; family UBA10185; genus JBPOHY01. The sequence goes on from JBPOHY010000076.1 coordinate 6,210, forward strand.
CTTTATGTCAAAACTAAAAATACAAATAATAATAGGTAGCGTCAGGCAAACCAGGTTTGGTGTTCAACCGGCAAATTGGATTTACGAAAAAGCAAAAAAATTGGAGGGTCTAGAGGTAGAATTGATAGATTTAAAAGATTGGCCGCTGCCTTTTTTTGATGAACCTAAGTCGCCAAGCACTTCGGGTGGGGTTTACGAAAATCCTGACGGTGCAAGATGGGCAGATAAGATTGGAGAGGCCGACGGGTATATTATAGTCGCTCCTGAGTATAATCACGGGTATTCTGCAGTATTAAAAAATGCAATGGATTGGGTTTATAAACAATGGAATAACAAGCCGGTAGCTTTTGTTTCGTATGGTACTGTTGGAGGCGCTCGGGCAGTTGAACAACTCCGCCAAGTAGCTGTAGAAGTTCAGATGACACCAATTAGAGCTGCAATACACATGGTCGCTCCTTGGAATTTATTGGATGCACAAGGGCAATTGAAAACCGAGTCTTTTGAAAAGGCTGGTGACGATATGTTAGCCCAGTTAGTTTGGTGGACGACGGCACTAAAAAAGGCACGAGAAGCTTAAATTTTATCCAACCAATCAGTGTGCCGGCAGTTGGAATATTTGCAAGTAATTTCCATCCGGATCTGTGAAGGTTGCAAAGTGTCCACCCCATTCCTCGTAGCTTGGTTCGCGCACAAATACTACGCCCTTACCTTTTAGATCATTGTAGGTTTCTTGCAGGTCATTTACTGCTAATGTAACCATACATCTAAATGGTTCCAGGGCCTTTTCCGCTGCTTGCGAATGCCTATCAAAAAAAACAGACAATCCACCCAAATCGCAACCACCGTGGTCGTTTTTAACAAATCCTAAAGTCTCGATGTAAAACTTAGTCATAGCCTCATCGTTATCTTTGGTTGCATATATAACTGTAAATCCATTAATCTTCATTGTTAACTCCTCTAATTAACTACACGCGTGCCCCTAGTGGGCCATTTTCACTAACTCACTCGTTTCTAGACCGAATCCTGGTGCGGGTGTTGGTCCTGTTGTTGGGTTGACCGCAAAACGATCCCAATGGTACCTAAGAGTATCTGCGGGACTGTTCCAGGATATAGAAGCAACGTATACATATAGGTCTCCACTCATTAACTCGTCTGGTAGTGGGGGCATCCCGGTTTGTTCAAAGTATTTTTCTCCGTTTACGTACACTGTAAATGTTGTTTGGGTGAGTTCAAGTCTAAACCTGTCTCTACAAAACGTATCTGGGTCTGTACCTTTGCACTCTCGCCAGAAATTCTCGAGTCCCCCAAAAGGAGCTCCTCCAAAAACACTTTTTCCAACAACCTGAAAAAAGGATATTTCCCATAGCCTTCCTCCGTCGAGTTCACCATTGGTTGTGTTGTCCATAAGGGCGGCTGTAGTATGTCTGTCTGGTTGCATCCTTAACCCAAGGCTGTAGTGTCCTGGGAACATATCGTATGCATACAGCCCGTTGGCTCTTAATTTTGTTGGTGCCGCGGCGGTAGTGACCACGATTTCCCCCCAAGCACCTGTTTGATAAGCCTCTATGGCAGCTGCGTAGTCTGTTTCTATGACTAGTTTACCGTTTTCAAACTTGAATGTTCTATCTGGTCTGATCATCGCGCCTCCTACTCCGTTAGAGTCATTAGCGTTTGCTTGCGAATCTGGTGCGATATCAACCATCCAATGATTGTTGTGTAGCCAGTGTTGTGTTTTATAAAAAGATCCGTCAATATTTTCGAACACTTTATATTTTGTGTTTGCAAAGGAGGCTAAATTCAGTCCATGCTCAAACTCATCCAACCACCCGTTTGTAGATGCTACCGCTGTATCTTTGCCACTAGTGGTTACAGAACAAAATACAGGCCCTGGTTGTCCAACCAGTGCACCTATGGGTAATGCGGTTGGCCAGCAGCTCGATGTTGGAGGAGGTGGTGTGGTGGTTTCTGCCCAAACTAAAGCGACACGTGCAGTGCCAATATTTTCAAAGTAGTCAACTTGTAAATTGTGTTGTCCTGCGGCTAGAGAAATTTCTTTTGTGTCGCTTCTAAAACTTCCGGGTTTCCAATCATCGATGACAGGTATGCCATCAACATATAGTCTAAAACCATCGTCGTATGCGGCTGTAAATTTATAAGTTGCAGAATTTTTAAAATCAAAGGTTCCGTTCCATCTTACTGAGAACCCATTTCGACCTATGGATTTATATGGCGTATTATTTCCCCAGTCA
>JBPOHY010000154.1:0-2080 GCA_052035055.1 candidate division WWE3 bacterium
CTAGACCATTTCAGAGCCTATGAAATAGTCAATGCTGAAAAACCTTTAGAAGGGGGCCCTTTTAAGAACGTTCTTCAAAAACTTCACGCTATTCAACAAAACTGGAATATTGGCGAATGTCCTTTGAAGTTGGCATTGATCACCGCAAGAGGGGTTCCTGCACATCATCGTGTAGTTAAAACCTTAGATAGTTGGGGTGTTCATATGGATGAAGTTGTTTTCGCGGGCGGTTTTAAAAAGGGACCTATTTTGAAGGCATTTGGCGCGCATATATTTTTCGATGATACTCGTAAAAACACAGATAGTGCAGAGGAATATGGAATCGTAGCGGGGCACGTTCCATTTGGCAGCGGGCAAGGGATTGTTGCTTCTTGATTTTAGATAGCCGGGATTACTCGGCTATTTTTTTTTCGGCATTACACTATTTTATCGAATCAACTGTAAGAGAAGGAGCGAAGACTGGATGTTGTTGCATGCTGGAGTCTAAGCCACAAGTGGTAAGTTGTCGCTTACAGTAAGGCTGCGTTGTAATTCAACGCAGCAAGCAGCAGAGCTGCTTTTTGTTTAAGTCGTGTATACCTTGAAGATACTCCTAATTTGAAAGCGCCGTATGGCGCTTTTAACTTTTGAAATACAGTCTCAATGGACCATCGGTTTTCATATAACAACCACTCCTTCTTCGATAATTGCTGTTTTTGTTTGGCTTTGAACGGACTGATGAGCCGAATAGCACAGCCAGACAACCGTTTTCTGACCAAGGCACTGTTAAAGCCCCTATCGGCCAAGAGCAGTCCTTTGGGTAGATGGTAGTAATAAGGGTTTTTAGTGGCATCTATATCTGGCGTGTTGATGGGCAACGCTGTTGCGTTGCATATGAATCGGTGCCGGTTTATGGTCGTGAACAGCTTCAGCCCGTAAATGTAATGTGTTTGCCCCTCTACTTTACGCACTGTCACGTTTCCTGCTTTAAAGTCCTTTGGCTGGATACTCTTAGCCATCTTGGTAGGGACCAGGGACGTGTCAATGACATTGTAAAGTGCACTGGGTTTAATGCCATGCATGGCATTAAACTTGGTAAAAATAAAAGGCATGAGCTTGGACGCTAAATCCAAGTTTTTACAAAAATTCTGGTAGGTCCCCAGCTCTTTATGGGCGCTCCACAACCTTTTTAACTCCATTTTTTGTGTCTGCGCTACGTTGAGTAACGATAATAGCTCTGAAAGCTCCGTCAGCGTGAATTTTAACCGCATACGGCCCAGTTGCATCTTTAAAGTGCTAAAAGGAATCGTACAAAGTATTGCAAGGAACTCTTTTTGCGTTATAATCATAATATGCCCTGTAGTGATTTGTGGTAAAATAATTATAAGGCATAAAGGTTCTGAAGAAACATTTTCTTCAGAACCTTTTTACTTTATCTTTCTTACAGTTGATTCACTAACACTATTTAACTTGCAAATGCAAGTTAAATAGTGTAATCTAGGCAAGGGAACAATTAATCCCAGTGCAACCTCGCTTAGCCACTTTGTGGGGCCTTTAACTTCATATCTTAATTATGCGTAAATTAATTCTCACACTATTAACTCTTTTTTTTACAAGCGTGCATGCGAATGAGGTGGTGATAGTTCCACCCCCTGGGCAGCTATTGCCAGGGCCTGGGGTAACAAGCCCTGGTAGCGGCGTAGCTAGCGCTCCAGAGGCTGCTGCAAACAAAAAACAGGCTGGGTTTACTAAGTTAAAACAAAATAAACAATTAGAATGTAGTGGCGTTAGAGTAGAATCTAATTTGGGAATGCGAACGGATAAACGGGAGAAAACTTTAAATATAAAAGTATTCAAAGCAAATTGTATTGTTGCTGTGGTTTCTTCCGAAGACTGGGTTTCTCCTAAAAAAGTTGCAACTGGTGTTGACCTTGAGGTTACAGCTAATGACCAAAAAGAAACAAGAAAAGCAGTTATTACACTTGTTTCTGCCGGAGGTGTAAGCTTGGAAGTTACCTTAGACCAAACCAGCTCTGTGGGATTTGCAGTCCCTTCCGCTCCTGCGGCAAGTTCTCCCGTTAAAAAGCAATAGCTTATAAAC
>JBPOHY010000095.1:0-2198 GCA_052035055.1 candidate division WWE3 bacterium
CATATGTGTATAAAAAAATAATTACAAGAACTATTTGCACAACACATAAGCTTGCCACTACCGAACAAATACCATAGAATGAGCGCAAAACAGTTAAGGAGCGTGACATGAACCATAAATTACCCGACGATGGGATTATTCTTGCTGCAAAATTGCCCAACCTACCTACTTGTGGACTTGTGCATGAATACGGTTGCGGAACCGCCAGAAATGCTGGCAACTTTGCTAAATTATACCCAGGCAATTGTTTTGGATTTGACCTCAACCCAGAATTTGTAAAAAGAAAAAATGGTGTAAAAATCCTGCAGGAGAACGCACTAGAGAAGAAGGTAGAAGAAAATTCGCTGGCCGTTGCAATTATTGGGCTTACAATTTTTTTGCCTAAAAGTGTGTTTATGGGATTTCTTAATAAAGTTTGGGCAGGTATCAAGTCGGGAGGTATTTTGCATATAGAGTTTGCTATGGTGGACGATCATGCCTACGGCGATGAGTTTTTTTATTACACGTGCAGCCAGTTTCCGGATGACCCACCTTACACCAATTCATTTTTTCACTATTGTGGGTATGCCTCTTGTCAGTTTGACCATCCTGGGGTTATGGGGGCGAGCTTTTGGGAAGTTGATGAGATTACCGAGCTGCTTAGTAACACAGGTGAAAACACCACAGTATGCAGACAAAATCGTAAGTGGGTACAGAAAATTCGCTATAGCTCATATGTAGAAAAACTACAGAGGTCCTTTCATGAGGCAACTGTACAAAAACACTGAGGAGAAACAAGATGTTTGATATAGACCTATTTACTCGCGTTTCGATACAAAACTTGGACGTGCCTGCTGGATATAACAGATATACAGCCTGCGATGCAGAACTTAGAGAGCTCGGAGAATGGTTGCTTTTTCTTGATAAGCAGACACGGAATTTGCAAGGCCAGTCAAGACCGTGGAGCAAGCCAATTGCCTCCTGGTTCCCAAGCAACACGGTTACTACCAGTTCGGTTGGGGATCGAGAGGTTTTTGAAGCAGCAGAGCCGGTTGTAAACGGCATCCAGTGGAGAGCAGGATATCGCATTCGCCAAAATAGAGATGCTGGTGATGTTACAGAGACAAACGAAGTGTTGCTAAACGAAGTGTTGCTATATGTACCGTACAATCACCTACGAGCACCACAGGCAGCACTTGTACTTTTTACAGGCAATGCAGCGTTCGCCAAGGAAATTATTGAGTGTTACATAGCAATGGTTTATTTTATAAACGAGATTAAGCATCGGAGCAACGTTGTATATGCGGCACTAAACAAAACACCGATTAAAGACTTAGTTCATCAAAAACCTATGTGGTGCGAAATGCAAACCAATAGCTGGTTTTTTAACTTACCTATACGGCGAAAGGGTCTTTTTAGAATCACCAGCACCGGGTACAGTTGGAAACTAGAACACCCAATATTTCCCCATGGATACATAGAAATTACGTCTTTAAAATACGACCAACAACTGGAAAACTTTGGATACAGGTTTATTTGACAAGCTGTACATCAAGTATCGGGACCTTAACTGCATTAAACAGATTAGGGTCCTTTTTTTTTGTAATTGTTCATTTATACTAAATATGTGACCCCACAAGAATTCGCCGAAACCCAAAAGAGAATAATTGACACAATAGTTGCAAACACACGCGAAGCAATAATAATCACAGATATCGATCGTAATGTAACCCACTTTAATCACCAAGCTCAAGAGATAACTGGGTACAGTACCGTTGAAACACTTGATAAACCAATAGAATCATTTCTTAACCTGTGCGACGCCGCCGGGGAATCTTTGATAGGAGACTGTTGCCCTACGGGTAATATTGATATGAATGGGACCTTTTTTGACAAAAAGGAACTCAAACTAATCACAAAAAGCAATGACGCAAGAATAGTAAATGTTAAATCCTTAAAAGTAAAAGGGGGTAGCGAGCTTAACTTGGGGTGCATTATTTTTATAGAAAATACCTTTCAACAAAGCGAGCTCGAAAGAATGAAGCTGGACTTTGTCTCTATGGCCGAGCATGTTCTACGCACACCTATAACAATTATAAGAGGATATTTATCTAGACTCATGGAAATGAAAACACTTAATAAGTTGGATGACTCAGAAGTCGGCTACATCAACAATACCTTTACGGCAACCACCGAGTTGCTTGCGCTAGTCGAAGACC
>JBPOHY010000012.1:0-2346 GCA_052035055.1 candidate division WWE3 bacterium
ATACGGTTAAACTCCTTCATCATATGATCCACCTTTGGGAACAGCTTAGTTTCGGCCTCCTTTATGGCCCTGTCGATATCAACTAAAACACGTTTGTTGTGTAAGCCTGCGAGTTTTACAAAAAAGTCAAAAGGGCCAGCCCCAAGCTTTATTTCGGTCACACTCCCCGAAGGTATTACAACGTAAAACTTTTTGTCTAGAACCTCATTTGTTTTTATAGTTTCCTGAACAAATTTTCGATAAGCCTCGGCCTGATACTTAAGCAAGGGGTCCTCTAATTTTTGTTCTACCTTGTAGACCTTTTCGATGTATTTTGAGATATCAAGTTTTTTGGACCTTAAAACTATCTGGATAGGAAACGTTATGGAGTTAAGCAGCATCGAAAACGCTGCGATTATTGCATCCTGCTCGATTTCTGAGAGGAGGTCAAAATTTACTGCAGTAGTTTGCAAGACCGCGCAAATTGTTCCGTTTTTTAAAACTACTAAATCATCCTTTACATCCAATATATCTAAGTGTTCCTGAGTTGATGAAAAGATTTTTTCCGTCATATATTTTTGCCCGAAATTTCGATAGGAGGGATTACCTCCCCTTTAACTTCTACTGTGATTATATCAAAGGTTTGCCCAGGTACATTACTGGGATCTGCTTCGACACTGTAAAGTCCCGTACCTAAAGGCGATCCAATCGCAAATTGACCAAGCGAATTAGTTTTTAGAGCCCTTACAGGTTCTCCACTACTATTTTTGATCAGCATCACAACTCCCTCTAGAGCGTTACCCGCAGCCCCACGGACTATACCCGAAATAATATTTGGCTCGCTTGTGATTGCCTGCATTTTTGAGTAGGTAGGCGCCTGTACTTGGGGCTCTCTTGGATCCTCCATGTGCTCCTTATCTGCCAAGCGCTTTTGGAGGTCTAAGATTTGCTTTTGTAAAACTGCATAATCGTGGCTTGCCTTAACCTGCTCTTTCTTTAACGCATCAAGCAAGCGTTCTTTTTGGTCACGGTCCTCCGGAGGAACAGGTGTAGCGACTAGGTCTTGCTTTAATTTTTTAATTTCCTCAGTAATACGTACATTTTGTTCTTGAACTTTGTCAGCAACATCAAAAGCCTTTGACCTGACCTCCAGCACCTTTTCCTGCTCAGGCTTTGGTGTAGACACCTGTTGCGCAACTACCTCGGCAGGCTGCTCGCGCTTTTCGGGGATCGCATAACCTTCTTTTTTCAAACTATCCAGTAACTCGTTAAGTCGGCGTGTTTTATCTTCGATTTCTTTTTGAATATCCAATTCCTCTGTTGTTTTTAAAACTTTTTCTCCCCTTACACGCGTTGGCAGTATGAGGTCACCTTGGGAAGGGAGTAGGCGTGTAAATCTGCGACCCGCGTGTCTATCTGGCGTAAGTGGCGATAACGGCACATCGTCCGAACCGGACACGCCATCCGCATGTCGCCTAAGTAATGGGAGTTTAAGCTTTGCGGTTTCCTTGACAACAACTCGCTCCTTAGGCATATCTGGCTGAGGTACAGCATTTGTATGTGATACCTGCGGTTGCTGCACTGGAGGCTGGGTTTGCGTAGACGTTGTAGTGCCTGGTGTTGGTGGCGCAATCGGTTGGGAAATAGGCGCGGGGTGTTCAAAAGCATTACCGACGGAAGGTTCTATAGTTTGAAAATCTCTAGCAACAGCTACCGGAGCTGCAACTGTGGCATAAGCATTGCGTACTTTTAAAATAAATTCGCGTTCGGGAATATCCAACGGATCTACGATTTGTTGTTTGGTTTGGACTTCTAGGTATTCTTCGAGCTTTCGCCTACTGGACGTTGGGGCAAGGGTAATGAGTTCCTGCTTAACCACAGCTAAACTTTGGTAAGAAAAAACGGCCGGTAATACGGGCTCCTTTTTCCAGATACGTCTGTTTGGGGAATAGACTGCGCGAACAAAATTAATCATCCACTCATCCATACCCCGCTCTTGCACAGGAACAAAGGCTAAGGCCAGCCCGATCAAGCAAAGTATAATAACCATAGGCCATTTAAAAAACCCAACTACACTGACAGATATAACATAGGCCACTCCGCCAAAAACAAACAAATATATAAATTGGCGCATGGTCAGGTCGCCAATAAGCTTGAATTCTACGTCCATAATATTTTGAGGCACTGCGTGCTGTTTATTTGACTGAGGAGTATCTTTCATATTAGGCGTCTGCTATTGCAATTGCAGATTAGCATTAAAATCGGTGTTCAAAACACCAGAACTTACAACTAGATTATCTGTAACCTTTAAATTACTACTGTTGGTCATCAAACTCATACCAAATGGAACCGCAAAAGTGAATTTAT
>JBPOHY010000148.1:0-2616 GCA_052035055.1 candidate division WWE3 bacterium
CAGGTAAGCTTAAACTTTAACGCTACCGTTTTTGACCATTTTATGAGCGAAACAAAGTGTGATTACGGTAAGGCCTTTGGCATACTCAAAGCATTTTTATTTGACAAGGATACTTTGCAAAAACGTGTTTCAATGCTGAGCCCCGGAGAGCGCGCTAGATTTGCCTTTGCAATATTTGCCTACGAGGACTATGACTTTTTGATTTTAGATGAACCCACTAATCACTTGGATATTGAAACAAAAGAAGTTATAGAAAAAAGTTTGCGCGAATTTGAAGGTACCCTACTTTTGGTTTCGCATGACAGATACTTTGTAGAACAACTCGGTATCGATAAGGTGTTAAACCTTGCCGAGGGCAAACTCACTCACTATGACCTCTAATAACTTTCCCCCTATTTTGCCAGTATGGCAACCACTGGGAAGTTCTACCCACATTATAGCCACGCAAGTATCCAAAAAATATGGAGTAAAAACCTCCCATACCGGTACCCTAGACCCAATGGCCGAGGGTGTGGTTATAGTCCTCTTAGGAGATGATCGCCTAAAAAAGTATGAGTATGCAGCTTGGTCAAAAGTGTACGAATTTGATCTAGTTTTTGGTATCTCTACAGACACATTTGATGCCTTAGGTTTAACGACGGGCATTGACATTAGCAAACAAGTTCCCGAGGCTTCCTTATCCCAAGTCCTTAAAAACATGGTTGGTAATTACACACAGACAGTTCCCATTTACTCCACTATAAAAGTTCATGGCGCGCACTTGCACCAATACGCGCGCGCGTCTAGGGAAGTGCAATTGCCAAAAAGATCGGGTGAAATTTTTGAATTAGAAGTCCTAAGCTTACTCGATATAAATTTTGTAGACTTGGTTTTAGATATTGATAACAAGATAGAGATGGTACAAGGTGATTTCAGGCAGGTGCAGATTTTACAAAACTGGAACACCCTAGCTAGCATGCACCCCACTATAAAAATACAGATGGCAAAGCTTAGAGTAAAAATGTCTAAGGGGCTATATGTGCGTTCGCTATCCCAAGATATATGTAGTCACTTGGATTGCCTAGGTTTTGCCCACAACATCGTTAGGGTTTCTAACGGTGTGTATACGCGGCAGAGCTGCATAAGCATAATTGACTTGCCACCACTTCTAGCCTTGGTTGGGAATTAAGATCGGTACCCCGCGCTTTTAAGTTCCCGGAAGGCGACCAGTTGCACTGGTATTATGGCCTGCGCTATCCTGGCTACTTTACTAGCTGCGCTGCATTGTTACAAATGCTGTCAGCAAATTTTTGGTAGCGGACTTTTTTTTGTGTGTTAGAATATTTGGACTATGTCAACAGATACAATAACTAAAAGATTAAAAATACTTTCGGATCTTAACGAAGAATTAAATAAAATTAAAGCGCTCTACGACGAGTCTCTTGAAAATGACCCAAAATATCAAGAAATTCAAGAAGAACAAAATAAAGTAAAAGACCAGTACAAAGAGCAAAGGGCCAAAATTTTGGAGGATACAACCTTTGCCGACCTAAATAATCAAGTTAAGGAATTACGCCAAGATATCAAAGAAAATAAGGAAATTTTGGCTCAAGAGCTTGCAGATTATTACAAAGATTCCGGCAGTCTCGAAATAGTAGACGAAGAGGGTAATACAAAAAAGATTGTTTTTTCTGCCAAACTTATCAGTTAAAAGCCCTTTGATTTCACATCATTGCAATTTCGTGGGTTTTTGTGAGAGAATAGCGACTATATATATTGTTCCTTAGGAGTAAAGTTAGTATATGGCAAATAATAATAAACTAAGAAAATTAATAAGTACGGTACACAACAAACACGCTAAAAAGCGCAGTGAGGCTCAGGCCAAGCGTATGAAAAGGCGTATCGTAAAAAAGAGTAAAAGAATAAGCTAAATTCCCAATTAATAAAATGTCTTCGGATCCAATGGAAGTAAACCAAAAAGCCAAAGAACACCTTTTAGATTATATTTCAAAAGTTTCCCCACACTTTGATTCTTTTTTCGCTTCACAAAAAGAGGTTTCTAAAAATATTAACGAAATAGCCCTTGATATGGTAGTTAGGTACGAGGACTTTATTGGTGGCAAAAGACTGCGCGGCGCGCTCACAAAATTAGGATACGACCTTTTTGGAGGTTCCCCGGCATTTGAAGAGGATGTATTAAAGGCGTCTTCGATTATAGAAATAATTCATGGTTTTGGTTTAATGCACGACGATATTATGGATGAGGACGAATTGCGTCGTAGTAAACCGACAATGCATATCCAATACGAACACGTTTTTGACGCGAAATTTTCAAACAGCGTAAGAAAAAAGAAGTTATACGGTACCGCGATGGCAATTAATGTTGGCGATTTAGGAGCCTTTTATGCAAACTTGATTATCGATGGTACCAACTTTGACCCCGAAATAAAAATGAGGTTTTTAAAAAGAGTCAGCCAGGTTGTTATCCAAACCGTTCACGGGCAAGGTCTAGACGTAACCTACGAATTAGACTCGCCACCAACTGAGGCACGAGTTATGGATATTCATAAATTTAAGACTTCGTTTTACACCGTACCCGGTCCGCTTCAATATGGCGCCATATTAGCTGGTGTTTCT
>JBPOHY010000207.1:0-3585 GCA_052035055.1 candidate division WWE3 bacterium
AAACACAGATAAAAAAGTAATAGCTTTGACCTTGGACGATGCCCCAACTGAACATTCCAATGACGTATTGGGCATATTGGAAGAAAAGGGGGTAAAAGCTACGTTTTATGTAGTTGGACAAAACATAGAAAGATATCCAGAGGAAGCAAGAAGCATTGTTGCCCATGGCCATGAATTAGGAAACCATTCTTATTCTCATCAAAGATTACTACTTAAATCATTTTCTTTCATTGAATCGGAAGTACAAAAAACTAATGAATTAATACGTAGTTCTGGCTATGAAAGTGAGATTACATTCCGTCCCCCTAACGGTAAAAAATTAGTCACGCTTCCTTGGTATTTACACCAACAAAATATTAAAACCATTATGTGGGATGTAGAACCAGATACTTATGCCTTTCATCTGGAGGAGGGTGAAGACAAAACAAACTTCATTATTCAATACACAATCGATAATACAAAATCTGGCTCCATTATTTTAATGCACCCATTATGCGAACACTGTGTAAGTGATAGAAAAGCACTTGCTACGATTATTGATAAACTTCAGGAAAAGGGTTACAAGTTTGTTACTGTTTCAGAATTACTAAGTTATTAGCCTTAATTTAAAAACAAGACATTTCCTAACCTCCAATACAACGGCAAGCCATTATTTTGAAGTGCCCAACTTGTCTAATTTCTCCTGTTTTTTCTGCAATAGGAAAGCTGAAACAGGAATTCCTTGAGACCAAGATAGTTTACATAATCTAAATACATTTTTAGATCCTTAATTAATCCTTTTATACCCGCCTTCTGGATTTTAAATTCCTGGCGCAGACCGCAAAGCTTAACGATACTAACTTTAGTTTTCTTGAAATAATATTTATTGATGTTAGGTTCTAGCAAGTAACCTGGTTTGTCTAGTAAACCGTTATTCAACAAGACTCTCTTGTCCTTAAACAACCTTTCCCCTCCATAGGCAGTGCTAAATCCTATCGCCTTTGTAAAAAAGAACTCATTTTGTCTGTCACCAAGAACCATATCAAAAGCACCATCGTTGAAAGAATTTACCATCTCCTGGACATGCAAAGGTTCCAGGTTTATTAGGTCTGCATCTATTAATAAAACTGCAGAATTAATGGAAAACCCCATACCAACTTTTACTGCTTTTGATTTACCCATATTTTTAGCATTCGTTATTATTTTCGCACCCTCTATTTCTCTAATGATTTCTTTGCTTTTATCATTTGAGCCGTCGTCAACAATAATTATTTCACTAATATTTGGTATTTTTCTTAAAACTGAGATTATGTGCGCCAAATTTTTCGTATCGTTATAGGTTGGGATTACTACGGAGATCATTTATTTAACCACATATTTGGATTGGAACTAAACTGAATATTCCGTTCTAGCTATCAGGAGATGGACAAAGATTAACCAGATACATTTCCACCTAAATAGTAGCAATTAATTTAAGCAGTGCTAAGTACTTTCTAACCTACAAGGCGACGGCAAGCCATAAAAGTGTACAGAAGAACTTGTCCCTTGGGAACACTTTTTTGGTTTTCATCGTGCGGAAAGTCTCGAATCTACAGTTCGAACGAAGTAAGAATTGGTAGCAAAGCGTTTCACAACACTTAGCGAGCATAGTGGTTATGTAATCAGTAGGATTTGCCACGCGGAGGAGCCAATGTCAGTACCTATGAGTAAAAACCGAAATTTGATACAATGTTGGCATAATGTATTCAACTGAACAGAGCAACGAAGCTTACAAACAAAATGCCTTACAACAACTAGAAGCACTGCAACGTGAGCATCCAGAAACATATAAAAATGCACTAGAAACTGCAATTAACTCAGCACGCATAGTATTTGATCTAACATACCTATATAACAAGAGAGCGATTACAGAAGGTACGCTTGAGGCCGGTGTAGGGTTAGAGATGCATAGTATGGTAGTGAAAGCAAATAATCCACTAAACCCAAACCCTGAGATTATAACAGCATATGATCTTTGTATTCAGGCTGTTGCGTACACAGTGCCGGAACAAGCGAAAGCAGAACTACAAGCACTTTTAGATAAATGATCCTGCACTTTGTATTCAACTCTCTATCCATGCCTGGAAGGTTTGTAATTCTAAACCCTGTGTACCTATTGATAAACCTGGATTGAATTCATATTTCCATGTCTATAGGCTGATTGATGTCCGCGTCTATTGTACAATTCGTTGAAAACAAAAGAGCCTACATTCAGAAATTGAAATACAAGGAGAGCACATGCCAAACATATTACTTCTCGTGTCCTCAAAGGCAACGACTGACATGTCCAAAATTGTGCCTAACGGTAAATGGATGCTGAACACAGAAAACGCGATAACCCAGACCTCTGAACAGGTGGCGTAGAAATGACTACCCAACCAGTCAAACTTCAAATCGTCGCGTGGAAGAATCTAAACCAAATGCTACAGATTGACATAGAATAGTTATTTAGCTAAATTACTTACACCAAACGCAAACCACTAGCAATAAAAGAGGTCGCCATGAAAAATAGAAAAGCTTTACCTGCACTTGTATTCACTTGGAGCTTCATTACTGGACTGACCAATCTTGTTCCGTACACGATGGCCATTCCAACCGAAGGTTTTTTTCAATTGAAAATAATTACCTCGGTCGTAGCATTCCTGTTCAGTGCGTGGTTCTTTCGTCGATATCTCTATACTACGAATGCTGCAAACATTGCTGACGAAAAAACTGCATTGGGGGAAGAGTCAGAAAATTTCAGTGAAGAAATTCTAGATGTATTAACTTCTCCAGTATTTTGGGTGGGTGGTCTAGGGTCATTGGTCATAACTTTACTAGCCATATACTTATAGATGTGTATATATACAAAGAGAGGAACCACATGCAAATATACATTTTGCACACGAAGGAAGAGTATATCTGGGAACGAACCGCTGACGGACTTCAACTGAAAGACATGCAAGGAAACCCAATCCGGACTTTCTTTGGGCATGGCGGCGAGATTCAATCGGGAGAGCAGCGAGTCCTACCAGGAAAAATACAAAGACCAAAAGCAGCTGTCGAAAATTGGAACTCCGGACGGCTAGTATGTCCTGAATGTTTAGGAGTACTGGACAACGTCGCTCCCGGCATGTGCGTATTCTCTTACAAAGACCACACACACAAATCACTTAATATATGTACCCCGTGTGGTGAAAGGTTACAACAAGCGGACGTAGGTAGTATTCTCAGTTTATATAGGTAGTAAGCTTACAATAGTTTTAGCGCACAGGGTCTTCTGGTACGGATGTCCAACAGGATCATCTAGCTAGCGGACCCTTTTTTTCAAAAAATACAGATATAAAAATTAAAGAAAAACTGTTAGAACACCCAACCTCTTTCTAACATCCTCTGCTAGCTAGCGCAACAAATTAAAAAATCTCGTAAAACGATTTTCCTAGCTGAGTTTTATTAGTTATAATAAATATAGGAGGAATTTAATATGTCTAAATATGTAGATGGATTTATACTTGTAGTTCCAAAAGACAAAACTGAGGAATACAAAAAAATGGCAGAAGGTGGTCGAGATTCGTGGATGAAACACGG
>JBPOHY010000197.1:0-6951 GCA_052035055.1 candidate division WWE3 bacterium
GTTATTTCTTCACTATCAAAACCCGTAGCTATAACAGTAATTTTTATTTGGTCGGTGAAATTTTCATTTATGGTAGTTCCAAAAATAATATTTGCATCTGGACTCGCTGACTGGGTGATTATGGTGGCCGCCTCGTTTATTTCCTGCATGTTCATTTCCGGGTCGCCGGTAATATTAAACAATATACCCGTAGCACCCTCAATGGAGACGTCTAGCAATGGGGATGAAATCGCAGCTTTGGCTGCAATTTTTGCACGATCCTGACCGCTACCAATACCAATACCCATTAAGGCAGAGCCGGCATTTCTCATTACCGTGCGCACGTCGGCAAAATCAACATTAATTCTTCCCGGCATAACGATAAGGTCCGATATACCCTGGACGGCTTGATTTAAGACGCTATCGCTTAATCTAAACGCATCCAACAGAGACATTTTTTCATCTGTAATTTCGAGTAATTTTTGATTAGGAATTGTTATAAGCGCGTCTACTTCTTGGCGCAAATCGTCTATGCCAGCCTCAGCATTTCGCAAACGTGCGGCACCTTCAAAGCTAAATGGTTTTGTAACAACGCCAATAGTAAGCGCGCCTAAATCTCTAGCTACTGCGGCAATAACTGGGGCAGCACCGGTTCCGGTACCTCCACCCATACCCGCAGCAACAAAAACCATATCTGCACCTTCAAGGTTTGACTTGATAAGGTCCAGATCTTCCTCAGCAGCTTTTTTGCCAACCAGTGGATCAGCACCGGCACCCAATCCACCAGTAAGTTCCTGACCAATGGGTATTTTTATATAAGCTTTGTTGATGGATAAATCTTGCGCATCAGTATTCACTGCAATAAATTCAACTCCATTTATTTGTTGCGCTTCGATCATGGTGTTTATGACATTACATCCAGCACCACCTACTCCAACAACGCGAATTTTTGCAAATCTTTCTATCTCAGGCTTTATATGCATATAAGACTTTTTTTAAAAACTTTTATTAGGGCAGGAAAGATTTTAATTTGTCGACCAGAAAACTAAATCGTGAAGATATATTACCCTTACTCTTTTCATATGACAACAAGTTTCCAGATCTATACAACTGGGCACCATATAAAACGGCGCCAACAGTAGAGGCCGACTGCGGACCTTGCAGTTCATCAATCAGGCCGGTAACGCCTGTAGGTACTCCAACACGCACAGGAGCCTTTAAAACAGCTTGAACTACTCGCTCTATACCAACTGTTAACGCGCCACCACCGGTCAACACAACACCAGCAGGCAACTTGCCGCGCAATTTTGCTTTTTCTACTTCTAGAGCAATTAGACTAAAAACTTCCTCTAGTCGTGCGTTTATTATTCTATACAAAACTTTTCTTGGGATTTTTTCTACCTCAAGGTGTAGATCAGAGACATCAAAGTCGGCGTCTCTGTTATCGTCTTGCCTAAGTTCTTTGGCTAAAAGGTCGGTACTAAGTCTTAACTTAATGCTTTCGGCGTCTTCCATTCTAATACGCAATCCCACGGCTAAGTCATTAGTAATATAGTTTGCGCCTATTGGGATCACTGTAGAAAACAACGGACTGCCTTCTAGATATGCAATAACCGAGGTAGTTCCTCCCCCAATATCAACCAGTAGCGTTCCAAGTTCTTTTTCGGTGTCGGTTAGAACAGCCTCTGCGGAGGCTATACCGCCAAAGATTAACTCCTCAACTGTCACACCAACCTGTTCAATACATTTTGTAAGATTTATGATCGACGTAGTTGCGCCATGAATTATATTTGTTTCGACTTCCAAGCGATTGCCAGTCATACCAATTGGATCCTTAATTCCGTCCTGAGAGTCCACCACAAAATCGCGTGGAATAACGTGAACAATTTCGCGTGACGATGGCAAAGAAATAGCCTGTGCAGCCTCGATAACACGCGTTACATCCTCTTTTGAAATCTCTGAACTAGTGTGGGGGGAAACAGCAACAACGCCATGAGAATTACGAGACTCGATGTGTCTTCCATCAATTGTTACAAAGGCAGAAGATACAGAAACTCCCGCCATACGTTCGGCTCGCTCAAGACTTGTGGAAATTGCCTCGACTGCTGCATCTATTTTGGTAATGTTTCCTTTTTTTATACCCTTGGATTCGACATTACCAGATACACCTATAACCGAGACTCTTTTTTCGTCAACTACTGCAACCGTGGTTGCTATTTTTGTGGAGCCAACGTCTATACCTGTAATTATTTTTTCTTTTGGCATATAGGAATAATCTTTACCGTCACTTAAGTAATACTATTACTTTATCATATCTCAAGTCAATTTTTTCGGCCACCTTATCCTCTAAATCGAGCTGTCGCAAGAGTTCGGATAGCGCGAGTACCATCATACTAACATCCTTTTCGTTAGAAATAAGAACTTGTGGTCCGTTTTCTACATATAATGTAGCATTACGAACGTCAAAGCTCATGCTCGAAATTTTAATGTTTTCATTCCCCAGCAAAGAAGTGAGTTCTAGATAGGCTGGTACGAGTTTTCTGTTAATAAAATATCCAATTTTCAGTTCTTCTTTGTAGTTTAGAATTGGGAGGTCGTCTTCTTGTGGGGTACCAAACCCAAGAATGTAACCCTCAGAATCTACTAAATAATAGTTATCCGGCTCCTCCGCGTTGTGCACTAGCGCAACGGGGGTACGCTCAACAACCATAATTTTTAGCGTTGACGGTAAGGATTTTTTAACCACTACTTCTTTAACACCCAGGAACGTTTCCCCTATGTTTTTTTCTAAGTTGACAGTTTTGAACAAGAGTATGTTCTTTTTTTCCGAATTAGACTGAACCAGTCTTACAACATCTTCGTGGCTTAAGAATCTTAGGTCACCAGTTACCTGAAATTTTGAAATGGCAAAAAAGTCCGAAGTAAAAAAGAGCCTCAACAGCGCGTAGCCTATCAGGCCAACCACCAATACTCCAAATAAATTTTTAACTGACCCATTGTACTTTCGTGCAATAAACTGGGGTTTACGGAGTGAACGTATTTTCCTTGTATACTTTTTCGATTTCATCGACAATTAGGGCAGCCGCCGCTAGGGCCGACGATTTGACACTTTCTCCAATATTTCCTACAACTTGCTGAGCGAGTCTATCTTTTACAGCCTCCAACAAAGTCTTAGGAGATAGTTTAGATTCGTCTAATATAATAGCAAGTTTAGCATCTTCAAGAACCTTTGCGTTTTCAAACTGTTCGTTATGTGAAACCCAAGAAATTGGAATAAGCACACAAGGTTTAGATAGAGCATACAGTTCATAACATGTATGGGCACCCGCGCGGCCAATTACTACAGAAGCCAATTTATACACCTCCCCTATCTCATTTTCGAACACAAATTTTCTGGGAACATATGTACCCAAATTTGCATTATTTGGGTCCTGGCGCAACAAGTTATAGGTATCAACTAACTCAGAATAGTCATTAAATTCCGAGTAATCACCAGTTTGGTGTATCAAATTGGCTAGCTTTAAAAGGTCCGGCATTGACTCTTTAATGAGCTCATTAATTTTATGTGAACCTGTTTTGCCAGCAGTAATATAAATAGTCGGTAGCTGGTTTTCGAACAAAAACGAAGACGAAGCGCTTTCGAACACGTTCGGGCGTAGGGGCAACCCAGTTACAACTGTCTTTTCGCTAGGAAAATATTTTTTGGATTCTTTCCAGCTAACTAAAACTCTTTTTACCAATTTAGAAATAAACCGATTAGCATATCCACTAACTACCGTCTGTTCGTGGGTAAGCGTGGGAATTCCAAGTAGGTAGGCAGCCAATACTGCAGGTGCTGCTAAGTACCCGCCAAATGAAAGGACAATATCCGGTTTAATGCGCGCCAGCAAATAAAATGCCTGAAAAAACCCATAAGGAATTTTTAGTAATCGTAGCAAGTTATATGTCTTATATAGCTTACCCGCCGAAATATTATAAAAAGGTATACCTAGAGCAACGATTTCTTTGTATTCAAGCGTCGGATTTTTATCGCCTAGCAGGCTATATTTATGGCCAAACCAAACAATTTCCAGTCTTGGATACTTAGCTTTTAATTTATATATAACTGGAAGAGCTGCGCTGTGATGTCCACCGGTTATTACGATTTTATTCATCATGTAAATAATAACAAACTACTGAGATTGTTTTTGTACACTGGCTAAAATGCCAAGCCCCGCCAAACTAAAGACAATACTAGAACCGCCATACGAGATTAAAGGTATAGGAACACCAGTCAAGGGTATAAGTTTTGTCATTGCTGCAACATTTATAAAAAGTTGAAACCCAATCCATGAAGTAAAACCCACGGCCAACATCTTACCCAAATCGCTCTCGGCATTTTTAGCTATTTCAAGGCCCTTGTATAGTAAAAACGCAAATACGAGCAAAACAGCACATGTTCCAATAAAGCCAAATTCCTCTCCAATGATTGCAAATATTGAGTCAGATGAAACCTCTGGTAGATACTGATATTTTTGACGCGATTGCCCAAACCCTACGCCAAAAAAACCTCCGGTGCCTAGGGCGATCAGTACCTGCTTTATGTGGTAACCCAAGCTTGTGTCGCTGCCCTCACCACCCTGCAAAAGGGTAAACAAACGATCACGCCTGTACGAAGAACTAAAAACACCAATCAACCCTATAACACCCATCACTGGGAAAAAAGTAAACATATTCTTTAGCGGATAATCCGAAACCCAATAAATTGAGGTACATATTAAAAAGACCAGAATCGCTGTAGACATGTTTGGCTGCATAAAAAACAACCCAAGTAACACTAGAACAGTGGTTAGGTACACTGTAAAACCCTCGGATTCGGGCATTTTTTTGCGTCGAATTTTATTTAATTGAAAAGACAAGTACAAAATGACCGTAAGCTTAATAAGCTCTCCCGGTTGAAAGCCAAAAGTACCTAAAAACGGTATTTGTGGCAAAGGCGCAGGGTTAAGATAAAACCATCTACTTGCGCCATTTACACACGGAACAAATATAATTCCCTTGTCCTCTGGGCCGCGACATAAAAACAAGCCTACAAAAGCTAAAATGCATAGCAAAAACAGGTTTGCACCAAAGGCCAGATACGCGACTTTTTCAAGTTTTGTAAAATCTATTCTCGAAAGTGCAAAAAAGAAAAACAAACCAATTACCACCCAAGCTGACTGGAGCAAAACAAACCTAAATGCGTTATTAAAAAAAATCTGTGAATAGTAAGAGGTCGCGTTATAAATGACAATAAGGCCAAAACCAAGTAAGGTCAGAACGGTATAGGTGATACTGCTATGGGCAGCATTAAGCTTTTTTGGGAAACGGGCAAATTTTTTCTTAATTTTATTAGCCATAAATGCGGGCGCCCAGGCTTATTAATTTCTCAAAGAAGCGGTCATAGTATGTTTCCATCTCGGACACTCCCAACAACTCAGTTTTTCCCTCGGAGCATAGTGCAGCAATTATTAACGAAGCGTCAAATTTTGCATCGGCGGCATTGAGCTTTACTCCTCTAAGTCTGGCAGGACCAGAAATTTTAACAACTGTACTCGGCTCCCCCAAAGATTGGATATCATAAGAGTCGTCGCTTATAATTACGGGCATTCCTAAACTAGAAGGCTTAACTAACTTTATAGAGGCACCCATCCTGTTTAAATCCTGAACATAACCAAATTTATCAGTGTAAATAGTATCTTGAACCGTACTTTCCCCATGCGCCTGGGTAAAAAGTAAGGTTGCGTATGGCATCCAATCTACCAGGAATCCTGGAGACGGGGCTGTAGAAACTCTACCTGGTTTAAGGTCCGCGCCAGAAAACCATACACTCAGCTCGCCTTTAACCAAGTCGTAACCAGCACCTATTTTTGTAAGAAAATTAATAAAAGAAGTAAGGTGTAGACTTTGTATATTTTTTATTGTCACATTACCTTTGGTTACTAAGGCAGCACACGCAAAAGCAGCAACTTCTATTTTATCGGGCTGAATTTCGAAATAACCTCCTTTAAATACACTTTTCCCGATTATTCTTATCTTTCTTGGTTCATAACGTTCGGCCTGACCTCCTATTGTGTTTATAAAGGCTACTAGGTCATCTACTTCGCTCTCCTCGGCGGCATTAAGAATTGTAGTCTCTCCCAAGGCAAATACCGCAGTTAAGAGGGCGTTGTCCGTACCGGTATGCGTACTTACTTTAAAATTTATAGTATTGCCGCGTATTTCCTGAGCGCTCAAACTGTAGCTGGTTGAATCCTCGTCTATATTTATACCCAAAGATTTCCACGTATCCATCCACCTATTCATGGGTAAAGGTTTGGTTAATTTTTTGTCTTGTTTTGGAATAATCGCACGCCCAAAGCGATAGAGTAATGGGCCGGCTAAAAGCGCACAAAGTCTAGACTTAGACCCAAGGTCCTGAGGAATAATATAGCTATTAATCGTAGAGCCATTAATATTTAATCTGCTTTCGCTAAGCCACTCCACCTGAACGCCAAGGTGCTCAATTATTTCTATAATATTTAATACTAGGGAGGTTCTTGGTACGTTATCTACCACAACGTCGTCACTACATAAAATAGAGGCAATAATTATTTTAATTGCCGAGTTTTTACTACCGGAAGGTTTTACATCACCCTGTAAAGAATGGCCGCCTTCAATAAATACAGGCCCGCTCATTTTAAAAACACAATGGCCAAAGAATTAGCCATAAATGCAATAAAAAGGAAAATGGTAAAATAAAAAGTTAACTTTTCCAAACCACGACGAGACCTATAAAAACTAAAGTTACTCGATATTCCAGCGGTAAACCCTCCACCTTTTGACTGAATAATTACTAAGATGACCGCGAGTATTCCTATCACAATTTGTATGACTTGCAAGACAATAATCATATTATTTTTTACTAGTACAGAGCCAATTTAAAAACCACATAATGACGGTAAATAACAAGGC
>JBPOHY010000008.1:0-2310 GCA_052035055.1 candidate division WWE3 bacterium
ACTTTCTTTGGCTCAAAAATGGCCTTGATGAGTGCCAAATTAATCAACAGCCAAATGCCCATCCCAGCCAAAAATAGCGGAAATGCCAAAAATTTAAACACCCCCACGAGTACCAGAATGACCACTGCTACAACACCTAATATAATAAGGCCAGCAAGTCCAGAAGCCTTTACATTGTTTAGGTTCGCCTGCGCTTGTTTTTTGTTTGAGGTGGCGAGCTCCAATGAGGCTCTCTCCATGGATGCCCTCTCAGCTAAGGCTACTCGCAATAATCTTGCATTGTCCCTAGTACGGTTTACTTCCGCCAACAGTTCATCTAATTCATCTGAGTCACGTGACATTTCGAGCTCCTTTTTCCAAAAATATTTGTGGAATCACAACGCGAATGCGTTTATAGCGCAATTATACCCTATCTTCAGCAAACTATCAAGCTATAGGCCATGCGAGGTACCACCCCATTTTGTTATACGATAGGCAAAAACCTGCTAAAATAGCCACATGGAACAAAGGCTTTCGACACAACCATATAAAGGTACTTCCGACTGGCTACCGGGTGAATTTAGTGTACAAAAGTACATTTTTGATACCTGGCGTGAAACGTGCCTACGCTTTGGTTACAAGGAATACCTAACTCCCCTACTTGAAAACGTCGAAATATATCGGGCAAAGTCAGGAGCGGTTAAAGAGGAACTTTTTACACTTACAGACCGGGCAGACCGCCAATTGGCAATAAGGCCGGAAATGACACCATCGGTTACGCGTATGGTCGCTTCGGTTTACAAGGAATCACCAAAACCACTACGCCTTTTTAGCATTGCAAATTTTTTGCGAAACGAGGCCCCACAGCGCGGACGCACTCGTGAATTTTGGCAGCTGAATGCAGATATTTTTGGTGACGAATCACTAAGTGCTGATATCGAAATATTAACACTTGCCCTCGAACTAATGTTGGCTTTTGGCGCACCAAAGAACTCATTTAAACTATTTTTAAATAACCGGTTATTGTTGGAAGACTTTTTCTCTAGCATATTGGGAATAACCGGCGAGCAAAAACAAGAAGTCGCTAAGATTCTAGACAAATACGCAAAAATCAAACCCGAAGAATTTGCCGGCTTACTAACAAAAGTTGGACTTACAACCAATCAAATAAAAAACTGTACGCTCTTTTTGACCTCCACCCAACAAGACCTTAGCCAAAATCTTCCGGAACTCAGTGAATCCCAGGGCTTACAAGACATAAAAATTATACTTACAACCTTAGAGCAACTGGGATATACCGACTATGTCCAATTTAACCCCTCAATAATCCGTGGATTTGATTACTACAACGGACTGGTGTTTGAGGTTTTTGACATGAATCCTAACAATAATCGCTCAATGTTTGGAGGTGGTAGATATAATGGACTTTCCGAAATTTTTGGCCTAGATAACTTTCCAGCTAGTGGATTTGCCCCAGGCAATATAACGACAGAACTTTTTTTGAGAGACTGGAATCTGCTACCAAAGCAGGACAATCAAAACTTCTACTATCTACCATTGCTAGATGAAAAAAACCTCATACAAACTTTAGAATTGGCCAAAAAGCTTAGGGCGAAGGGATGG
The DNA here is from genome assembly GCA_052035055.1 of candidate division WWE3 bacterium. Lineage (GTDB taxonomy): Bacteria > Patescibacteriota > WWE3 > UBA101185 > UBA10185 > JBPOHY01. Next base: position 1,603 of record JBPOHY010000008.1, read on the forward strand.
TATATAGAAACAGAACTTTCCCCAATTATCCTAACCGAAGCATTACGAAGGGCGAACAAAAGAGGTATACAAAAGGTTATTATTCTTGGACAAGATGAGATCGCAAACGATACCTTTTTGATAAAAGACTTGGCAACCGGGAAACAACACACAGGCTAGTTCGCACCACAATCGCGTGTTACCATAAATAGGAAAATGAAAAAGAATCTGCCCAACAAAGAGACTTTGCCCTATTTATTTGCAATCCTGCTGGCGTATGTAATTTGGGCAGGGGCTGGACCAATAATTAAGCTAACGCTCAACTACATTCCAGTTTTTACCTTTTTGTTTATTAGGTTTGTAATAGTTTGCACGCTTACACTCCCCTATTTATTTATAAAATTAAAACAAAACCCTGTTCATAAAAGTGACCTACTAAACATAATAATTCTAGGAATCACTTCACAAACGAGCCTTGCCTTAATTTTTTTTGGTTTTAAGTACACTAGTGTCCTAGAGGGAACAATAATTGGTATCGCAGGTCCCATACTGTCGGTAGTCATCGGACACCATTTTTATAATGAGAAAGTTAACGATTATGTAAAGTTTGGTCTGGGTATTGCCGTTGTAGGCACACTGTTTATTGTCTTAGAACCAATTTTATTCGACACAGGTATAGTGCAAAACACATCTCAGCGGATTTTAGGCAACTTGCTAATAATTGCCTAC
>JBPOHY010000198.1:0-1776 GCA_052035055.1 candidate division WWE3 bacterium
TCCACCGCCGATGCATTTTCTGCAACTTTTATGGAGCGTTTTACCGGCGTACTAGCTCTAGTTACCATCGCTGCATTTAGTCTAATAAAGTTGTATGGTGCTTTGGGAATACTAGCAATCCTCGGACTATTTTTTGGGACAATTTCTGGATTTTATTTTTTAAAATTTATGCAGACAAAAAATGGTAAGTTTAAAAAACTTTACGATTCCATGCTTGTTTATAAGGATTCTAGAGGAGTTTTAGCGAGAGCATTCTTTACATCTTTTTTGGTGCAATTTCTAGCTATTTTTACTCAGTATTTTATCTTTTTGGCGTTGGGAGTTAAGTTACCTCTGTTTTATTCTTTTTTCACATTCCCTGTAATTACACTAGCAAGTTTTTTTATCCCTTCATTAAATGGGCTAGGTGTACAGGATAGCTTGTACATGCAACTTTTCGCAGTTGTTGGATTTAGCAGCGGAATCAGTTTGAGCGCGTCTATTTTGTATCATATGTTTAGACTAGGTGTAAGTCTATTGGGAGGTGTTTTTTATGCAATGGCCAAAGATTCTTAAATCACACAAGTTTTTAATATTTGTGTTTGTTGCGTTATTTTTACTAACGCGATTGCCCCGCCTCTACAATGACGAAATTAACCCCGACGCTGTAAACTGGCATTATCGTTCAGAACAGTTTGTGGTTGGGTTAAAGACTAAACTTTTCGAAAAAACTTACCAGCACTATCATCCAGGTGTGACACTGATGTGGATTGTTGGGGTTCCTATTGAGGTGTACAAACAGATTACCAACCAGCCAATCTATACTCATGAAAATTTTGTGCAGTTCCATTTTGTCGCGAAGGTTTCTCTTGTGGCCATTCAACTTTTTTTGAGCCTAGTTGTCCTCTGGAGTTTGCAAAAAACTAGCCACTTCCCCAAGGCCTACCTAGCTGTTTTGTTATTGTCCTCGGAACCTTTTTGGTTGGGTAATTCACGCTTACTGCACTTGGACATACTTTTTACGCTTTTGGTTTTTATTTCATTGCTTACCTCTTATTTGTATCTTCAGGAAAAAAAATGGATTTACATCGTTTTGTCTGGAATATCCATTGCGTTGTCCTTTTTAACTAGAAGTATTGGAGTAGGTGTTTTTCTGCACGTTTTATTTTTTGGAATGCTGTTTGCCTATTGGTGGCCAAAAAAAGATTTAAAGCTTGCTCCCAAATACGCAATGATACTAACGCTAGTCTTTGTTTTAATTACGTTTTTATTTTTCCCGGCGATGTGGAAAGCGCCTGTCAGTACCATCATCGATATTTTTAGTGAGGGTGAGCGTATAGGTTTGCGTAAAGGCCACGAGCAGTTATTTTTTGGAAGTGAAACGCAAGACCCGGGTTTTTTCTTTTATCCATTGGTTTTGTTACTCAAATTGTCACCATTTTTGTTACTGGGTATTTTTGGTTATTTATTTAGAATATACAGAATATCGGTTGGGCGTGAACCAAAGTCCGAAATCAAGGCCTTTGGTGCAGATAGTCGGGTAGGTTTAATTACATATTTGGGAATATTTTACTTGGGGTATTTTGTTGTGATGGCTCTGTCGTCAAAAAAGTTAGATAGATACATGCTGACGCTGTACCCATTTTTAGCGCTACTTTCTGCCTATGGTTATTACTATCTCTATGGCTACTTCGCTAATCTCAAAAAGCTTAAAATCTTTTTGACCTATGTGGTGTTAGCGGCCATACTATTTGTAGTTGTCCCAACCATTTTCTTATTTCCATATTATTTTACCTA
>JBPOHY010000133.1:0-4236 GCA_052035055.1 candidate division WWE3 bacterium
GGCTTTAGAATTGTTTTGATTACTCACTATCTTTTTGATATACAATGTTTATCGTTTCTTTTGCCTCGTTGCCCGCCTCGTCTGTGGCTACTATATCAATTTTCACGTTGCCCTCTTTTACACCCAACAAAAACTCAAAGCTATGGTCAGGCTTTTGTGGTGCCGTTTTTTCATTAATTTTTATGGTAGCTTTCTCATTTACCTTGCCAGATACTTGTACTCTTTCATTTAAGTTTTTTATTGTTTCTCCTTCTTTTGGTGATATCATTTCGAGCTTAGGTTTATCTTTGTCAAAGGTAATTGTTATATCTGCTGACTTTTGGCTTTCTTTACCGTCTTTGTCTTGTGTTTTTGCAAAAATTGTATTACGTCCTTTTAGTAATTCTACATCTATGAATGTGAAGGTTGCGTCTTCCCCTGCGGTTGTGCGGCCTTTTTCTGGGCCATTGACGAATAATACTACTGTAGTGCCCGGTTGTGCTGAGCCAGATAAATTAACCTTTTCTTTATTTGTAGAATTTGGAGCGTTTGAAAAAATTGGTGGAGCTAAGTTTAAGACGACTTTTTGCATTTCATCATTGCGGTATTTGGATATAAAGCCAAACAATGCGCCAATCTTAGTACCAAAGAGGCTAAGTGCTAGGATCATAAATATTACAAATCCAAATATCGCAGATACTGTATAAAATAATCGCTGCTTCAACTCTTCTTCTGACATGCTTTTATTGATGGTTTTCCTAAAGGGTATAGATTTATTTTTATAGATCATATGCGTTGGTATGCAATAAACTGAGCCCTTTTTAATATAACACAAAATTATTGGGCAGTTGCGCTATGTTTAGGCCAACTAATGTTTGGAGCCGAAGGTGGGAATCGAACCCACGACCTACGGTTTACGATACCGCCGCTCTACCAACTGAGCTACTTCGGCTTACTAGACGAAGGTAACGAAAGTGTCTCTTCGGCTTACTAGACGAAGGTAACGAAGCCCTACAGATTATACTATTCCATCCATCAAACTTAAAGCTTAGCCAGCCCGCTTTTAGACTTCCTCCCAACCAAAAACATTGTATTCTCTTGTTAATTTAGAACCCTCTACGTCTTTGTGTTTTAGTTCCCTATACAATTCCCTAAAACTATCAGGAGTTATGCGTACTTCATACCCTATTATGCTGTAATTTGTTAGTAGTCCCGGGTAGCCGGGGCTGTACATTTCTTCAGTTTTTTGCGCGGTTTGTTTTATGGTATCAATTACAGTTTCTACTCCAAGTTCCTCTTTTAGCTCTCTTATTATTGCCGTATGCGGATCTTCCTCTTTTTTTCTTTTTCCGCTTACTGATCTAAAATTTTCTGGAGGTATGTTGTACCAACTTATGGGCGATTCATCTTCTATTTCTGGCTGGCTTCTTTTTGCAACTGTTGTTTGTTGCCCCTGCCTCATTTTGTAAAGTTTCCCATCTATCTCACAAGTTACTATTGCAGATACAACGTACAATTCTGTTCTAAGCTTTTGTTTAGGTTCGCCGTTCTCATAAGAGGTCAGTATCGAAAATGTCCTCTCTCCATTGAGGAAGTCGGCATATATCTTATCCAAACGCTGTTGGTTCCACGATATTTTTTCGCCTCTAAAATCAACTGTTTCCTGATCCCAAATGCCAGTTTTTATTAGCATTTCTTCCAATTCCCAAACGGAGTTTGGTTCATAAGTCTTAATTTCTGGTGCGTATTCATTTGTATGTATTTCATCCCTAGGCATATTCATATAGGTGTATTTTACCAAATGCTTTGTATGTATAATAAATTTATGAAGCGTATCCTACTACTAGGCCTTCCATTGGCTGCTTTTGTGTTGATTTTTTTTAACAACGGTCGTACGAATTCCAGTTCCTCCTACGCATCTTTACACGAGTGTGTTCTAACTACCGGGTTGCCCTGTTATTTTTCGAACTGTGACTATAAGTGTCCTTTGGGTTATACCAAGGGATATGTTCCACAGGATTCTAACGACCTGCTAGCTAGGGTAACTCGAACTGGTGGTTTGTGTCCCGAGGGCGCGTGTTTCTCCACAGTTGAGTTTATGAAAGGCGGAGAGGTTTTGGTTAAGGACGCAGCTGCAGATTTTCCCCGCAAGCTAAAAATAGGAGATAGTGCTAGGCTCACAGATTTTCTTGAGGCTTTTAGTACGACTAATTTTGACACTTTAAAGGACAAAGAATTTGAGGGAACTTGCCCCACGGCATTTGACGGTCAAAAAACTGTATATGAATTTTTTACTAAAACCACTGTGGTAGTTGTAGACAGTTGTGAGCACGAAATCGATCGTGAAGCACCTATATACCGCAGCTTGGAAAAAATTATATTAATAGACGTAGACGGTTGGTTGGAGTAGTTCAATTTATATGTCATCAAATAGACACGAACATACCTATACATATTCTCCGGAGTCCCTTAGCGGCCAGGAAAGTTTTGACTCTAAAGAAGAGGCTTTTGAGGGCGGTCGCAGGTACTACGAGCTTTTTCTAAAGGATGTGTTGCCTAAGATGCTTGTTAGCGTAGATACCCTTAGAGATAAGCATGAAGTTAATAATGCCTCTGTACAATGCATTTTTTTAGATAGAGATGGGCGTGCGGCAATGTATGGCTTTGAACACTACAAAAACGGTATTGCCAATTACGATGTTACTCCATTGCCCGTTTCAACAATTATTACAGGAAGTCTGTTCGACGAATATCGTCGTTTTGACGACCTAAACTATGGCGAAATTGACGACCCCACAACTTGGTCCAACGAACTAGAAAAGCGTTTTGATGGGTTCTTAAAATATTATCAGGAAGCGCAGCAGTGGATCGACGTTATCCACCAAACCTTGGATAAAAAGCTGGCGAGTAAGCAGCTGTTAGTAATAATAGACATTGGTTTTCGCGGATCGGCGGTTGAGGTCGCAAAGTATCTATTGCATAAAGCTTTTGAGGATAAGCAAGTTGAATCATTACTGATATACAAGTCTTCGGATAAAATTCCTATTAATAGCCTTGTAAGCAATGAAACAACCTGGTATGCGGAGGAGGCGATTCCACATAGTACAAGTGGTTATAAGCTTACAAATGACAAATATGTGTATATTAAAGAAGGCGCTCCCTCCGAAATCGAGACTGCCTTTTATCGCGGTGTAATTGACGCCGCTAGGTCTGCATAATTCTCATGAAAAAGTCATTAAAGATATGTATTGGAGTTATTGCTACCGGTTTAGCCGCTATTGGCGTATGGACGCCTGGACTCCCTACAACCGTTTTTCTCATCATTGCCTTGTGGGCTTTTGCAGGGTCTAGCACAAGATTGCACAACTGGCTTACGCACGCGCCCATATTTAAGTCGGCAATGGTACACGCTCTTCAGTTTGAAACACGCAAAACTGTAAAAAAAGAGGTAAAGGTGGTAGCTCAAGTCTTTGCTTGGGGCTCTTTTGTATGGATTTTAATTTTGAACGGTTTTTATAGCTTTGCGACTGGCATAGTATTTTTTGCTGCAACTTTGTGCAGTCTTGCTATGTACAAGCTAAAAACTGGCTAGTTTAGTTTATGTACGTTAAAAGGGATAGCCTTTTAAGCCTTGAATGCCTTTTAAAACCGAAATTTCGCCCATAATGCTCCAAATATGGCCAAGCAGCATCATGTGTATCATGTCGCCCTGTGTGCGACCTCCCATTCCAAACATACTCATGTCGATTTCTTTTACTAAATCGGCATCTTCCAGGCTTTCTATATACTTTTCGGTTTCCCCAAATACTGCCTTTGCGTATTCAAAGACCTCAGGAACAGTTATTTTTACCTCTTTGAGCCATTTTGGATATTCGTTTATCCACTCGGTTGGTTGTAAAGAACTTATTCCGGTTTTGTCCTTCCAGGTGGTTTCAAACAATGGTTGGGTTTTATTCAAAAATGCATGGAGAAAAAAATCCTCAGAAAAAACAAGGTGTGCGTAGACTCCGGCAATTGGATTTGCCGTTCCTTGTGGTGAAAAGTGGGCTACTTCGTTAGTCACCCCGTCCATTGTCTGTTCTAAATATTTATGTGAATTCTTGATATCTTCGAGTATATATTTTATTGCTATAGAGTTTTTTTGCATATGTTCATTATACATTACGGGCTTGAACCCAGTTAAGAACCGTTAATGGTACAAGTACGAAAATTGAAAAAAGGAAAAGGCCAACTGCTGCCAACCCTTCCATTTCTTTG
>JBPOHY010000193.1:0-1921 GCA_052035055.1 candidate division WWE3 bacterium
CAAAAACCCCCGGACCCAACTGCAATAATTGCTTGAATAACATTATAGCCCGAACCTAAAACATCTAGCTGGGGGTTTATAAAAACCAAAATCCTTTGCTTCTGATAGTCCTTTAAAGCATGCCAAATTGGATTAGAAAGGATACCCATACCGATCAAGCCTAAAACAAAGTATAACTTGGGTAACCCAGCATAAAACACCAAGATAGCAGACATGAATACGAGTACTAGAGCGGTTCCCAAGTCTGGCTGGACATACACAAGCACAACATAGGGCAAAATGCCTACGGCTAGGAAAAGTAATGTTTTTAATTCATTTAGTTTTGCAAGATTATTGGCTAAAAAAGCAGACAAGCTTATTGCCAAGGACAATTTTGCAAACTCCGAAGCTTGAAAAGCGATACCCGCTATCGAAAGCCATCTCGAGGCACCAAGCCTGGGCTCGGCAACAAAATGGGTAATAATTAACAAGACCAAACCAAGTGTATAAATGTGTTTGTAAAAATACTCCAGGATAGAAATGTCAAAAAAGGAGAAAAAAACAAATAAAATATAACCGATGACAAAGTATATAGCTTGAGTTTTAGCCCTCTCTGGAGATGTAGAAAGCAAAGTAACAAACCCCACACTAAATAAAGCTATTGGCAATAAAAAAAACAAATTATTGGCTATTTTATGCATAAATGCCTAAGGCAGTTTAGTAATAGAATTGGTAGCCCCAGGCTCCAACATTTGAGCCTGTATCTTACGCATAATTTCGTCCCGATAGGCATTCATAACCTTGGTATTTTGCTCAGTGTTTTCGTATGTTGCGTCAATTAGGTCGCTAATGTTCAAAGCTTGCTCTTTTCGGAGATCCTGAAACACCCTCACTAAATCTCTCGCCATCCCCTCTAGTTTTAATTCTTCGGTAACTAGCGTGTCCAGAAATATCTCAAAAGAATCAGTCTTTGTGGTAGGCAAGCTGACCTCATCACCCGAGACCTCAGAATCCAAAACCTTGATATCTTTAACATTCAACTCGTCCAGTATCAATTCGGATATAAAGTCCCTTTGCGAGTCTGTTAGGAATTTAATGTATAGGCTACTTAGAGGTTGCCTAATCTTAACTTTTTCTAAAACTCTTATGGATAAAGCTGCAGAAACTATGGCACGGGTATTAGCCATTTTTCCTAATAAAGTCTTTTCAGTATCAGAAATCGAAACTTGTTGTGGATATAAATCCAAATGTACTGAGTTCACACCAGAAACCTGAGCTACGTTTAAACGCTGATATAGCTCTTCTGACAAAAACGGAACAAATGGAGCCAACAACCTACTAAACGTACTTAGTACATAATATAGTGTATTTAGAGCCTCGGCATCTCCGTCACGCAATCTTTCCCTTGACCTACGTAAGTACCAAGTTGAGAGGTCGGCTACAAAAGGTGTGAATGTTCGAGTGGCGTCCATTATCAGGTAATTATCCATACTAGAGGTGACTGAATTTATAACCTCAGCAAGTCTGGCTAAAATCCAAGCATCGAGTTCATTATGCAACTCAAGATCCCCGTGATTCTTAGGAACAAAACCATGGATATTTGCATAAGTTACAAAATACTTGGCGCTATTCCATAGGGGTATAAAAAATTCCTTTTTAACGTCTGAAAGAGCTTCTTCATAAAAACGTGCGCTTTCAGCCTGTACTACCGGTGAGCCTAAAACAAAAAGTCTTAAAACGTCACCGCCAAAAGTATCTAAAACCTCATCCATAGGTGGATAATTCTTTTTGCTCTTGCTCAATTTTTTGTCGTTTTTATCATTCAACATTCCGGTCACAACTACATTCTTATAGGGGACATTCCCAAAGAGAGCTACACCTAAAATATGCATCGTGTAAAACCAAAGTCGTACTTGGTCATCCCCTTCGGAAATGTATTCTG
>JBPOHY010000188.1:0-1975 GCA_052035055.1 candidate division WWE3 bacterium
ACACATGTACATAAAATACGGCTACGAATTTATTCAGTCTTATCTGGTGTACCACGTTTTTAATCGTGCTTTCACTGCTATCGAGGACAAAGGCCAACCCTTCCACTGGTACATAATTGTTTTAAGAGTAAGTATGCGCTTGTGGTTTATTCCTCTACTCGGTGCGGTTCCCGTGACTATTTATAGAAGTCTAAAAAGAGACAAAAGATTCGTGTTTCTTACTCTGTGGGGGCTTGTCATATTCTTATTTTTTTCGTTGGCTAAATCTAAGGTTGTTTGGTATATCATTCCAATCTATCCAGTGCTTAGCCTACTGCTGGGATATTTTGTGCAAAAAGGTATATCGTTAATACTTTCCAAACTGGGTTCTCTAAATAACATAGTCATCAACTACTTAGGGTTGTATATAGTGCTGATGGGCTCATTGTTTTATCTTTTTTATAATCGCGGACTTATTTACACGCCGGACTTGACTGGTTCAAAAGCCCGATTACTAATGTTGAAAGATGAAAAGTTAGGTACCGAAGAAACTCTGCACGTCCATTCTATAGAGGAACCCTTGATTCTTTACTATAGCGATAGCCCAATCACACCTTTTGATTTTTCTGTTCCTAATAAACGTATTCCAATCGTAGGTTATGAGCAACGTATAATCTTACTCACAAAAATGGGGAGATTCCCGGGCTATAACTCGGATCTTAACGGAAAAAAAGCGCAGGTAGTGGGTGAGGACGGAGACTTTATACTTTGGTATTACAATTCGGCAAAAAAAATAGATAAAGAGGAAGTGCAAACCATTACAGAACAATTAGCCGTTACAACAGACGAAGTTACAAAGCAGTCTTTGGTAGCAAGGAAGGAACTTCTAGAAGCGAGAATTGCATCAAACGGTTTGTTGCCTACGAAGTAGGTAGAATACCAGCCCTAAGGTGCTAGCCGACGCTAGAAATTGTGCATACGCAAGTCCCGCAATATTGTATACCGGAATCAAAACCCCAGCCGCTATAACAAGAATAAAAACTTTCCACACAGCGATACCAGCGAGTAGGTTGGCTTTACCTGCCACATAAAAGTAATTTTCCATAAAGGAGTGTATTGCCCCGAGAGCGCTCGCAAAAACTAGAACATTTAATATTTGTAGAGAGTCGTTAAACTTGTTTTCAAAGAACCAGGGAATAATTATTTTTCCCGCAAAGCTTACGCAAAACGCAAACAGTAATATAAAAAATGCCAAAAGATATGTTTCTTTAAAATCATATTTTCCTGCAGTTTTTTTTAGTTGTGCGTTTTTGGGTAACAGTACGGTAAAAATTGAAAGCGAAACTAGCCCGAATATATTAGATATTTTATCTGCTAGTGAAAATATACCGAGGTCAAAAAATCCCAAGCTCATTTTGGCTATTCCCCCATTTATTGCCGAAAAAGCTTCGTTGAGAAGTTGCGCCGTGCCCGGTAATAAAACCTGTTTCCATAATTCCTTTGCACTGCTTAGCTTTAGCTTTAGTAGTCTAAAAGTACTTGGTAGCCAAAAATAGAGTATCAAGCTCGGTATTATAGAAAATGCAAAGACCATAAAAGCCTGGACCATATTTAGATCTACAAGTTTGAACAAAAGTAAAATAGCAAATACTGCCTTAACCAGTGCCGGCAAAGTATTTAACAAAATTAAGGGAATAAAACTTTCTAGTTTTTGAAAAAATCCAAACAGCGCAAAATTAATGGCATATGCGGTATATCCTATAAAAAATATTAAATAAATCTGAAACTCGCTAATTCCAAACAGCTTAAGTAACAAAAATGCAGGAAAGAAGCCTAAAAAAAACAATATTACTTTGAGTGTTAAGAACTGATTAAGGTCGGTAGATGTGTTTTCCCCTAGTGATTTGGCCACATATATTGAATTTGTACCAAAGTCAGTTATTTTGGCGACCGCTACTAGCAGTGCTGTAAGCAAGGCATATTTACCAAAATCGCT
>JBPOHY010000183.1:0-2656 GCA_052035055.1 candidate division WWE3 bacterium
GGATTCCCTCCTATAAATTTATAAGTACCCTTTGCGTGTTCTTTGCAGTTGTAATCTTGGTTTTTAATGTGGGCACGTCGTTTGAGTTTAATAACCCGTTTGTTTTATGGGCTACCCAAGCAGTTGAAAAAAAACTTATACAACCCGTGTTTGCTAAAACTGACACAGGTGTTTTAAAGGAAGATTTAAAGGTTGGGGATGTTATTCGTTTATCAGAGTTAGAGGATAAGGATCGTGAATGTGCTCTAAAAATTGTTGATTCGATTCCAGACGGTGTTTCGGTCTCCGGACCAGATTCGCTCGGAGCCCATTTGGGTATGCGAGAAACTTATGCAATCTTCCCCGCGTTGTATAACGAAGCTGACTACGTGATAGTTGATGTTTTTTCACGTAAAATTTTGACAATACTAGATATTGACGTTGAGCTCGGCCGTGAGGTTATCGAGCGTATTTTGCGCGATCCAAACTACAAGTTAGAGGTAGGTTGTGGAAATTACTTTGTGTTTAAGCGTGTGGGCCCTCACAATAAAAATGTACTCATGCCTTTGCAGGAACGTTTTGAATATAAAGGTTCTGTAAACTACCCGTTTTTTCAGGGCGTAGATATTGTAGATTTTTCTTTTCCTAAAGAACTAAAAAGGCATGAAGTCAGTAGTATTAAAGTTGTTTATTCTAGAGTCAGAAACGGCAATGAAAAGGACTCCTCCCTCGAGGAGTATAAGTCTTTTACTACGCTTGTAAATAAAAAGAGTGGTGAGCTGTATCAAACGGCTAACCTTCCAGCTTTTGCAATTAAAGCTTTAGAGGAATGGGAAGAGGGAATGTTTTACTTGGAGGATATAGAGTTGGTGGCACCTGACTTTATAGAAGAAGGGGATTACATGGTGTTTATTGGTATAGGAAATAAGGTTAGGACCAGGAGCATGTATTTAGGAGATATTAAGGTATCGGATTAAACTATATTTATGGCAAGTTTAGGGAAATGGCAAATAGTTAGCTTCTTGTCCCGCGGTATTGCCATGGCTATGGGCATAATCCAAAGCTTTGTAATCATTCGGATTTTGAGCGTTGAAGAATGGGGGATGATTCAGCTCGCCGTTTCTATTGGGAGTTCTTTGGGAATTTATCAGCATTTAGGGTTAGCCAGCGCTTCTACTCGTGAAATTTCTGCTGCTAATAAAGAAACTGATATATTCAAAATCTTTGTTACGACAGCTATTGTAAGATATCTAGTTACAATACCCCTCTCGCTGGGACTTTTCTTTTGGGCTTCTAGAATTGCAGAAATTTACCATACCCCGCAAATAGTACTACCGTTAAAAGTTTACGCTATAGCGCTATTGTTTCAGGGTATTCAAAGTATTCTAAACTCGGTTGTTGCTGGCACCCAAAAGTTTAAGGAGCTTTTCATTTACCAAGCAGGCATAGCGGTTGTGAGCGTTTTAGTATATTTGCCTTTTGTTTACTACTACAGAGTAAACGGGTTCTTTTATGCTTTTTTCATTTTTACAGCTATAAGTGCCGTGTCTCTATGTGTTATAGCTTTTAAACCCATATATAAAAATCTTAAGATGCCCAGCCGCTCAGAGTTTACAGCTATCCTAAAAAGCTTGTTTTCCTTGGGTATGGCGATATATGTAGTTAAAGTTATTGTTGTAAATTGGGAAAAACTAGGTACAAACCTGCTTGGATTAACAGCTAATGCCCAGGTTTTGGCAATTTATGCCTTTGCTGTTTTATATGCCAAAAAGTTGCTACACGTTTCGGACGCCGTGACCGATGTTAATTTGCCAGTTTTCTCCGAAAGATATGCCTCAGACCTTGAAAATTTTAAACATACCTTTATGAGAAACTTTAATAAAATATTTAGTATCATTTTGTTTTTTGCAATGAGCGCTATTTTCTGGTCTTATGAGGTAGTTACTATTTTGGTAGGGGATGAAAAGTACACGGATTCATTGCCTTTGATTCTTCCTATGGTTTTTGCTTTCACATTTTATTCGTTGGCAGATATTGTTAAATCAAGCGTTGTGGTCCCCGCTAAGCTTTCTAAGGAAATGATTACTTCTTTTGTCCTCTTACTATTCACCACAGTGGTTAGTTTTATTCTTTTAAAAGGGTCTCTCGGCGATGTTAGATCGATGTCTTTTGCGATGTTGCTGGGGGCGATAGTCTCTTTTGTCTATATGGTGCGGATATCTCAAAGTAGACTCAACTTTAAGTTTTTTGAAATGTCTCATATAATTATTTTACTTCAGACATTTGCTATTAGTATGGCGTGCCTGAATGCCATTTTTATTTTTAAATTACTTGGCTATATAATCTTAGTTTTGTTTTACTTTGTAGCCGTTAATGCTGCTGGGTTTTTTACCAAAACTGAAGTTTTAGCACTAGTCTCAAAGCTCAAGTTTAAAAAAGGCGTGGTATGAAACTGTTTTTAAAAGTACTGGTAAGTGCTATTTTGCTTGGACTAATCTTTTATAAATTGGACTGGAGTGAACTCGCCAGCAATATAAAACTTTTAGATTTGCGATTTGTACCCCTTATCCTGACTTTGTTGATACTAAATTACGTTTTGAGTTCTGTTCGTTGGAAAGCACTACTCACACACAATAACTCAAAAGATGTCAGTGTTGGCTATTTAACCAAATTATAT
>JBPOHY010000118.1:0-8377 GCA_052035055.1 candidate division WWE3 bacterium
CAATGGCAGGAATATGGTGACGCTTGTTTCTTCCGATAGGGTAGCCCCAAATATTATTGTTCATTATGATTCTGGAGATCGTAATAGCGTAGGGTATAGGGGTCTCATTTACACAACGATAAGTAATGCAAGCTGCTTGGAACCCGCCGGAGCTTATATAAATCGCCAAGAAACGTTTAACGAAACTCTGGAGAAGCGCGGTGAGTTCTTGGCCGCTCGGATTCCTATAGGCGACCTCGAACTTCCTCCATGGGTTTCGAGGATGGGGGATCACTTTCAGGTGCACGCTAGAGGACAGTTCTATGCTCCATCCGGATATCTAGAGATCCATGCCGGGTTGTTCTCATTTTCACATGGTTTTGAGTCATTAGTAGGTTATTCCTGTTTAAGAGATGACAACGGTTTGGTTAAAATAACCCCTTCACTTGTTGTGGATGGTATTCGCGGTCAGGAGGAATACTTTAACAGGTTGGCGAGTAGCTATAGTGCTAAGCTCCTTAACAGCCCGGTTGAATTAGCAGGTTAATTCTTTAATGCGCCACTTGGCTATGAGGTTTTCGACTTGTTCATAGTTTTTGGTGTCCATGAGCTGTACTTTTAACTCCTTTGCACCAGGGAACGAGTTGACGTATATTTTAAAGAATTTTTTCAGGGTATCAAAATGTCCCATATCTCCATAAATATCCACATACAATTTGGTGTGCTTTAATAGCAGGTCTAGGTGTTCTTTTACACTGTGTTCTTTTTTTGCTCGGTCAAAGACCCAAGGGTTTGTAAATATTCCTCGTCCAATCATTATTCCGTCTACGCCGTACATATTGTGTGCCACTTCGGCTTCTTTTATGTTTGTTATGTCCCCGTTGCCTAATATCACTGTGTTTGGCGCTACGACATTTTTTATAGCTACTACTTTTGCTATTTCGTCCCAGTGTGCAGGAACTTTAGACAGCTCCTCTGCAGTTCTGCCATGTATTGTTAAGGCGTCGATTTTTTGTTCTAGCAAAAAAGTTGCCCAACTTTCTGTGGCTATTGTTTTTACTCCAATCCGTGTTTTTATACTTAGTGGCAATTTGCCGGCGCCTTCTTTAGTTGCACTAATTATTTCGGCAACCAGCGTGGTGTTTTTAATTAGAGCCGAGCCGGAGCCTAGTTTCATTACTGTTCGATCTGGGCACCCCATGTTTATATCTATTCCGTCAAAGTCCCTTTCGGCCAAGAATTGTGCTGCTTTAAAAAAGTTTTCTGGTCTTGTTCCCCATATTTGCGCTACTATTGGGCGTTGTTGTTTGGAGTATATAAAGCGCGCGGCTGTTTTTTGATGGCCCGCAGAAAACAACCCGTCGGTACTGGTGAATTCCGTGAATAATATATCCGGTTTGGCGGTTTGAGCTACTATTTCTCTAAATACATAGTCAGTAACACCGTCTAGGGGTGCTAATGCCATAAAAGGCTTATGCTCGCGTTTTAGTTTTTGCCATATGTTTTCGGTCACGTGGGTATATTACATTTTGAATCAGCTTTATGCTAGATAGTTGGTAATTCAGAAATATAGTATATTTTTAGTAGTACCCTATGTATAAATCTACAGACAGCTTAGCTGATTTTGACCCAGAGTTAACTTTTGCCGAAAGACCTAAAAGTGAAAAGGCTGAATATGTAAAAATACGCCCTTTTAATCCACCGCCGGCTGTTACCTCCCTCGAGCGACGGTTTGATACTTTGGTTAAGCAGCTCGCGGGTATGCCATCTCATTTTAACGAAACTAACCCTATACCTCAGGTCCCAGAGTTCATTGCTACCCGTAGCGAGTTAGTGGATGTAACCTTAGCAGCAATGCCCGAGCACGCGTTTTTGACTGGGTTACTAGAGACACCTGTTGGCCATACTAAGGAGATATCGTATCTAATTGCGAGTATGCGACATCAGTTAGGTGCCGACCCAAGAGTGGGTTTTGTTGATTATAAAGGACTTGGTGCTTCACTAACCTCCACGATGACTTGTAAGTTTCCTATTGAAATTAGCAACCACTCTGACTTAGTTAGAAACAGAAACTTACTAAAGGTAGGAGGGTTTTGGGATGAAAATTATGAGCCCATCGGCAGCATGGAAAATCCGGTCAACCTGGCCTACCTTTATCACTGGGCTCCACGCAAAAACGTAGCTAAAATTTTGGAGGAGGGACTTAAACCAGGTTTTTTATCTGGTAGCAATGGTAAATTAGGTAATTATGTCTGGACTGCTTATCAGGAGGAATCATCCTGGAATAGGGTTCTCAAGCGTAGTGATTGGGATGACCCAGACTACTGGCAGCTTTTAAAAATAAGACACGTCCCTCGTGAACAAACTACCTATATTCATCTTCCTGGTTCCCATCAAAATGACTTTTTATACGATGACTACCCGTCAGAAATTATAATTGCGAATGACGCTATACCCTTAGAGACTATTGTTACTATGCAGCGAAACCGCGATCTTAAGTATATTAAACTTCAGGCACATAGACGAAAAGAAGAATTAGAAAAGAGTGTGGAACTTGTACGCGATGCGACTGTCCCGCTCGAGGAATTATACGATATGGCTGACCTCAAGGGGATTAGCCTATGGAAGTATCTAGACTTTTATAAAACATGGGTTCCACCAGAATTCTACACCTCCCTATCAGATATACCGTGGCGGCACGCTGCCGCGAGCCATGCAAGTACCAGAACTGAGGTGCGTTTAGACTATGTAGGCCCCGAGTTTATTGAGGCGCAGGCTTGATAAATCTATTTGACCAGTGACCAAAAATTTCGTCCAAGAGTTTTTTATCGTTTAGGGACTAGGGTTATTAGTGCAGAATTTTTGATTATGTTTGCTAATTTCCTGTAACCATAGCTATTAGCTGCAGCAATTGCACATGACCTATAGGCATGCTATACTTACACGAATAAGTTTTGAAATAACTGCTGTATTACAACAAAGGAGTGAATTATGTATTCTAGTAACGGTACTTTCGAGCAACAACTGGCGATATTGATCTCCCAGGAGACTGCTGGCAATTTTTGCTTTAGTCCCCTTAGCATTAAGTGGGCTTTGACCCAACTGGCGTTTGGTGCTCGTGGCGAAACTCGGTCCCAAATGCTCGATACTTTGGATTTTTCCATGCATGCTCAAGATAAGGAGCTTTTTCAGACGATTCAGGCTTATAAAGGGCTTGCACGTGGTGGCAATTCGCCTTGGTCTTTAAACGCGGCTGTATTTGCCCAGCAGGGCCATACTATTCTTGGTGAATTTAAGGCGATTATGCAGGCTATTGGTGGTTTTGGGATCTTAGATTTTGCCAACAATAACAGTGGTGCTACTGATGCCATCAATGCATGGGCTCGCCGTGTTACGCAGAACCTCATTCCAAAAGTTCTCGACTACGGTATGTTAGAGCATGACGTTAAGTTAGTGTTGGCGCAGGCTGTTCGCTTTGCTGATAAATGGCAATATGAATTTAAAGATGAGGGTTTGCGGCCGTTTTACGTTGAGGGTGGCAATTCTGTTGATGCCAAGTTTATTACGGTTAATGCCCCACTCAAAAGTTTTTATACGGATCACTTTGATGTTTTGGCGATTCCGTACGCCGATGGACAGTCTCATTTTGTGATTATGTTGCCAAATGACTCCGCAGGAAATCGTGCGTGGGCATATTATGCCAGCGAAATGCATCAAGCTCTTGAGGTTGTTAACGACGGCCGCGAAGAATTGACCGCACTCCACATGCCAGAAGGCAGTCTCTCATGGGGTACCTATGATCTATTGGATTTTCTTCGTACAATGGGTATTCGTGTGGCTACTGGCCCAAGCGCAGATTTTAGCGGTATTGATGGGTCTCGTATTTTGTTTTTGTCCAATGTGTTCCACAAATGTATTGTGAGTTGGGACAAGAATGGCACTACTGCTGGAGCTGTTACTGTGGCCGTTACGCGTAGCAAAAGTGCTGGTCCTGCTGTGTTTGATGTGGATAAGTCGTTTTACTTTATGATCGTCAAAGACAACCAAATTGGATTTACCGGATACATGCACGACCCAACTGCTCGTTAGCATTGCTCTTAGTTCATTAGCCTAGCATGAGTATTTATATATTCGATGCTAGGCTTTTTTTATCCCACTAGGTATTTCCTCACGCTATTTTAATCTTGGTATTTAGCATGATGGTACTGGATAATTGGATTTTATATATGTAGCTGTCTCTTGTGATAGTCTAAAGTTTTCTTATTTTGTCGGTGTTAGTTTAATAATTCTTTTGGACCAAAGTTCAAATATCTCAAACAAGAACTTATCACTTTTTTTAACACCAAGCCTGTTTAGCACTTTTTCTATTGAATCACTTAATGCGCATCTTTTAATTATATCCACTAGGCTATCCGAAATTTCCGTGGAGTACATTTTATCGTAACTTATGCAAATGTAATTTTTCTTGTCGCTATTGTTGTAGGGGAATGTTACCTCGTGCAATGTTGCAAAGTCCGGGAGACTGATGTTGAACTTGAGTAGCGCTTTCTTAAAATTACTCTTACGAGTGGCTATATAATCTCCAATTATTAAGTAATCCAGTTCGGTAGTTAAAAAACATACTATGCTATCCTCCGCCGAATTTACAATTGGTTCTGCGTTATTGTTAAAAGATGTATTTAAAAGTATGGGTGTTCCAGTTAATTTTCCAAATTTGCTGATTAATTCCCAATATTTACTGTTTGAGGTTTTTGAAACGGTTTGTATGCGCGCAGTGCCGTTTACGTGTGTGATAGCGCCTAGCTTTTTTTGATATTTTTTATTTACATGTACGACATACAACATGTAGCCCAGCTGTTTTATGGTTGTTGAATTTTTGGAATTTACTTCAAAAAAATCGCCAGCTCGTTCTTCTATAACAGAGGGTGCGAAAGGTCTATACCCTTCACGTTTTTTAATCATTTTGTTTATGCGTTCTTTATTTTCTTCTGGTCTGGGGTCTGCAAGAATACTCCTGTTTCCCAGCGCTCTGGGACCAAATTCTGATCGTCCTTGTACCCATCCTATCACCTTATTGTTCGCAAGAAGTGTTGCTGTTTCGTCGACAATATTTGAACTTAACTTGAAGTCTAGCACTGGGGACCATCTTGTAAGTATACGAGCAATATCGCTGTTAGATTCCAGAGGTGTCCCCAAAAACACATCATTAATCGCTACTGATGTTTTTGAACTCTTAGTTTTAGAGTAGACCTGTAAAGCCGATCCGATTGAGCAACCCGCGTCGTGTGCGGCCGGTTGTATAACTACATTTTCGAACATACCCGAGTCCAAAATTTTACCGTTTAGGGTACTATTATGCGCGACGCCCCCAGCTAGGCATAAGTTCTTTTGTGAAGTCTTTTTTGCATAGTATTTTAATATGTGAAAAACTATTTTTTCGAGCGATTCCTGTAGACTTGCGGCTATGTCTTTATTCTCTTGCGAAAATTGTTGACCCTTTCTTCTTGGGGTGGCGGCTCTAAATAAGGCTTTATTTATTACATTTAAGTCTTCTATTTCAAACGTACCGGTCCTGCCAAGTTTATAGAATTTGGCAAAAAGACTTCTGAATCTATCTGGATACCCGTATGGTGCCAGCCCCATTACTTTGTATTCATCGAATAAGTTGTATCCTAGGAATCCAATTGTATTTACATAGTAGCCGCCAAGCGAATTGTATACGGGTATATCTGCAAGTTCCTTAAATTTGCCTGATTTAATGTTATATATTTTGCCCGCACTGTAATCACCCATTCCATCAAGTGTTATGCAAAGACAGTCGCTAAATCCCGAAATGCCGTATGCACTCATGGCATGTGCCAAGTGGTGATGAATAAATCTAAATTTAGTAGTCTTGATTTCTACACCAAAGGCTTTTTTAAATTGTTGTTGTAAAAACTCGGCTGAGCTTTTTACCACGGGTTCGTTACCTTCGGTCACAATGCGGTATCTTATCCAGTCATCCATGTAAGTTTCGAAATAGGCTATCGCGGTAAGATCCTCAAAGGTTATATTTTCGGCTGCGAGGCATTCTTTTATTGCTAGTATAGGAAATTTAGAAGTGTGTTTTATTCTGTTCAATCGTTCTTCCTCAATCGCATATACTACCTTCCCGTCCTTTAGTAGTACTGCCGAAGAATCGTGGTAATAGTATTTTTCAGAGAAGCTGGAGGATTCTCCTATTAAATCAGTGCCCCCATTAAATCCAAGTATATACACATGCTCATTATAGTAGCTATTATTGGTTAGTTAAACATATGTTGCTTATAACCATCCTGACAAAGAATAATCCACGGGAATTATCGCATCTCTTAAAGAGCCTGTTGCAAAATAGCGCACTGGTGTCTGCGCAGGTATTAGTGGTTGATGATTCAGACACGGATATTTCTAGGCGTGCCCTATCTAAGACATGCCGTAGCGCTAAACTTAAAAATCTAAGGTTGATCAACTCCGACTCCTGGGGTGCCATTAGAACTACGCATGCTCAAGATGTAATTGCAAACATAGCGCTTGGTAGTTCCACTTTTAATACCTTTTCTACAATAAATGTAGGGAGTGTTATTGCGTTAACAGAGTTCCCCAATGTTACGCGTGTACTCTTGCTCGACTCGGACATAGAGCTCCCAGTTGGTTTTAACCCCCTAAACCTTTCCCCGCGACAATTACATGGTTTTAGGATTCTGGGTAGTCCTGATTTGTCTCGTACTCAGTGGATTATTTTTTACATACGTTCCTTGCTCAAGCGTTACCGTGCGCGTCAGACCTTTAATCGCTATAGTATTGTTGACACTATGGTTCAACGTTTATCAGCTAAGGACTCAAGTGGGCTTTTAGCGGTATACACAGATTTGCCGGTTTTTCAGACAGATAGTTCTAGTACGCTTGTGGCCAACATAAGATTTCCTACAAGAGGTCTAGATACTAATGCGATGCTTATTCCGACTTCGTTGTTGCGCAGGCTCCCTTTTCCAAATTGGTGGGGACAGCAATTTTCTTGGTTTAATAGGTTACATCTTAAAAAAGATCAATTGAGTTTTTCGAGTAAGGTGCTTATTCACAAAGCCAAAAAAAAGCATATTTTGGATCAAATAACAGAATATGAAGTGCGCGGTACTATATTGTCTGCCATATATGCACGTACCTGTAAAAATCTTTCCGAAGATCTTATTAGTAAGGAAATACGGGTTCAATTAAAACTTTTTGAGAGGATATTAGGTTTGGTGCAAGTTGCAAAAGATATTGTGTCTGATAAAGATGAGCTATCTCAGCTTTATTTAATAGAAAAATTTGTACACATGCTGCAAGGATCAGTGTTGCAGCTAAAAAAGCAAGATTTATTGAATGAGCTTCAATCCGAATTGGGTAGGGTAGCTGCCTGGCGAAATTTTGCTAATTTGCGATAATTTACGTGCTAAATGTGTGTGTAAAGTTCTATCCCAAACGAAAACGCCGCCTCTAATAATTTTGGTTCTTTTTTCCACAAATACAGTTCTGATGTGTAGCAGGTATTAAAAATATTAAGTTTTGTTTTAATCAGTTTATGATCAAGTGGTACTGCGCGTATTTCTTTTTGTGCTGGGGGTGTTATTACATATGGCCCCCCAATGAACAAGAACTCCCAAATGTTTGTGTAGATTCCGTATGCCATAGAGTTCAGTGCTATGTGGTACGGGTGCCCATATTCGCCCTTGGTGTTGTGTGTGAAGACGACGTCGGGTTTAAGATTTAACTCTTTTATTGCATTACTCCAGCTCGACTTTTCTGTTGGTTTCAAATATCTCACTTCATCTACAAACCCAAGTAAATAGCTTTTTTTTATGTTTACGCCAAGCCCCTCGTACTTTTTTACGGCGTTTAAGAATTGTTTACCTCTTACGTTTGTTGTTTTACCGGTCATGCATACTATATGCCAATTCCACTTTGGGTATGTCAGCATAATTCCGGCGCAAAATATTGTTTCGTCATCGGGATGTGCAACGAGTATTAGAGCGTTTGGCGTTTTAGATTGTTGTGTATGCCAGTTCATGCTATAGCTAGTATAGTATGCACAGTATCTTAACTAAAGCCAAAAACCTGCAACTTTTGCAAAAAGCATGGGACTCCACTGAACAATCAAATATTTTTTCTACGTACGCTTGGAATATTAATTCATGGCGATATTTAAAAAAGCCAGGCGAGGTTTTAGCCGTGGGTGTTTATGATAACAACAATGGGCGGGTAATTTTTCCTTTTAAAACCCGAAATTATTATGGCAAGCGAGTTCATGTGCCCCTTTCTTCGATTTTCCTTACTGACTATATTTTGCCGGCAACGCTGGGTGCGGTTACCCATCAAGCCTACTGTGAGGCTGTCCTTTCAG
>JBPOHY010000050.1:0-1732 GCA_052035055.1 candidate division WWE3 bacterium
CACTGGGCTTATTAACAACCAAAAGGTTTTCGTCTTCAAAAACGTGCTCTATATTAGGCATATTAATTACTTACTGGTACGGCAGGAGTATCTAGTGTGTATTTTTTGACAAAGTTAATAATATCTTGTGGCAAAAGTGAGGATTTGATTAAAAACTCAGAAATCCCAAGAGACCTACACTCCCTTTGGACAGTTTCCTCTTCGAGATTACTAATTATTAAAACTGGTTTATTTTTTAAACCTTCATTCATTTTGATTTGGCGCAAGAGCTCCACACCATCCACCTGTGGCAGCATGATATCTAGCAACAATAAATCCCATGGGCCATTAAAAATTAGCTCGCGCCCCTGAGAACCCTCTGCAGCCTCGGCAACCTCAAAACCCTGCTCCCTGAGTACCTGAGCGTATAAAGAACGGATGCTGGCTTCGTCTTCGATTAGTAAAATTTTTTTCATAAGAATTTTTTATAACTATTAACCATGTATATTTTCACACTTATGTGCCTTTAACACAAGGGCAAGCCATATTACACATGCGCCAAAGACTACAAACGTGTCATTGAAATTAAACCAGAAAAGGTCAAAAAAATTAATGGTGTCTTTAACGCACCCATGCACCACACGCATGTATATATTCCCTATTGCGCCTGCCAGCAAAAACAAAACACCTAAGAGTACCAAATAATTTTTGTAATAATTGAATAATACAAAAACCAAAAAAGTAACAAGAAAAAGGCAACTAAGTAAGACAAACTGATTAACATTCAAATAATCCTGGAATAAGTAATTGCAGTTAAATCTCACTCAGTAGACTCAGCTTTTCGAGCGCAATCCATACACTTGGTGGCTTCTGGATATACCTCTAAGCGCGCTTTATCTATTGGGTTACCGCATACTTCACACACACCGTACTGACCCTCAGCCATCTTATTCAGAGCTTTTTCAACTTGATCTTCCATACCAAGCAGGTTCCCCTTTTTGATTTCTATTTCTTCTTTGGCCAAGTCCTCTAATATAGCCTCGTCCATTTCTTCGGAATTAGAAGTATCTCTACCTGGCTGCATGTATGGGTCTTCTTCGATAAGCTTTTTTTGACCGGTCTCAAGGCGCGCTTTTTTGCTTAGAAGTTTGTTCTTAAGCCTATTTAATAGATCAGAAGCGATGTTAAATTTAGTCATAAATTTTTTCTTTCTGTAGTAAAAAGTAACTAAACCGATTGTAATAGATAGGATGTAAAAGAGCAAATCCACATATCCTCGATAAAAAAACCAAGAAATACCTGAAAACACCATTACAAATACACCAAAAGTCACACCAGAGGTTAACTTTCGGCGGTAAAGTACTGTACAAACAGAAAAAGCTAATGCTAATAAAAAGGGTACCAAGATCAAGGCAGAAAAGGAGCTGAGTAGGTAATATAGTAAAACGAAAGCTGCATTTATAGAAAATACTAAAGCACAAATGTCTAGTATTCGGTACATAGACCACTTCCACTTGTTAGTAAGCAACTTTGCCAAAACAAGTGCCGAAAAAAAAGCAGAATATACAACTATTCGAGGAAACTTCATAAAAAGAATAGGTACAAAAGATAATAAGGCAATTAGAAAAAACAAATCAAACAAGCGGTCAGCATCAAAACCATCTCTGGTTCCCTCATACCAAAAAATAAAAATAGAGACTATAAAAGCTCCGAGTATAAAAAAAGTTATCGTTGGTATCGAGTTGCCAGCTAT
>JBPOHY010000139.1:0-4121 GCA_052035055.1 candidate division WWE3 bacterium
TGTTATTGATTCAGAACTACTCACCGACAAAACCGAATTTGCAAACCAGGTCTCACAGCTCGTTCAAAAAGTAAAAAGCACCAAACGCTTACCAGAGGTAGATGAAATATTTGTACCTGGAGAACGAGGAAACAAGTTAGCAAAAAGGCATCTAGAGTCAGGTGAAATAGAGGTCGAAGACAACCTGCTTAGACAGCTTAAAGAGTTTGTTAAAAACTAACCCACTTTTCTAGGTACAAAATGATAGACCTAAAACGCAATATAAATCTTTTTTACGCACTCGAGGTTTTTAGAGCCCTTATATTTACTAATGCTGTATGGGTAGCCTTTGAACTCAATTACCTTACGTTTATACAATTTACAATCATCGAGGGAGTAATATTCACGGTTCAACTTTTACTTGAATTGCCCACGGGAGCCTTTGCAGACATGTTTGGAAGAAAAAATTGCGTAGGACTTAGATACACTGCCTGCGCGCTTGGATACCTAGTATTCGCCTTTTCGACAAACTTTCAAATGTTTTTGATATACGCAATTATTGTGGGAATAGGGGAATCCTTAATATCTGGGGCCAAGGAAGCGCTTGTATACGACACACTCAAAGAGCTAAAGCAGGAAAGTATATATACAAAAATAAATAGCAAGATGGGACTCATTTTTCAGGTGGTTTTTGCTGTAGCGACAATAATCGGAGGGTTTATGGCAGGAATATACTTTAGGCTACCTATGCTCGCTTTTGCATTCTTTTTATTGGTGAGCGGTATTGTTTGCTTTGCAATGATAGAGCCGCATATAGATTCCGAAAAGTTCAGTTTAAAAGCTTATATACAAAAAACAAAGGACGGCGTAAGGCAACTTGTAAAAAACGAGCATATAAAAAAAGTCTCGCTCTTTTATATCTTGGTAGGATCTATAAGCTGGGCGTGTATGCTCGTGTTTAATAACACATTGTTAACTGACTTAAAATATACAGCCGTAGAATTAGGTATTACTCTAGCTGCCATACGTCTAATAAACAGTCTGGCCTTGTTTAGATTCTTGAATGTAGGAAAATACTTTAATAGCAAGCGCGCCTACATATTTTTTCCAATACTTATGATTATTTCTCTACTACCTGGTGTGTTTTTAACCAAATGGATTGCTATACCGTTTATTGCGGGTTCGATGATGGCATCCACCGCAAGGTGGGTAATATTGGGTAAGTACACAAACGATGAATTCGATTCCGGCAGCAGGGCAACTGCCATATCAGCCCTAAGTATGGCCATAGGCATTTTATATATAATCTTTGTATTTGCCTCAGGTCCTGTAATTGAGTACTTTGGGGATACAAGAGCTATGTTTACAATACTTGGATTTATTTCACTTATTTTTGTATTGCCACTAGGAATAGATTTAGCCAAAAACCACTCTCACGATAAAGTGAGTGGTGAGGCACTGCTTTAACTCAAGGCAGCCTATGGTTTGGTGTTATAAAATTAGTCCGTATAATTAGTATATGAAACTTGGAAATATTTCTGCAGTTTTAATATGGTCAGAAAATTATAGTGCGATGGTTGATTGGTACAAGGATAAATTAGGTCTTGAAGTAATTGAAGAACTAAACCACCCCGAAGATACGGGGGTAGGCCTAAGAGTAGGGGAGTCGTACTTGTGGATTGGGCAGCATTCTGAAGTCAAGGGGAAAAATCAGGACCCATATAGGATAATGTTTAATATCACAGTAGAGTCCGTGCAAAAAGCGTATGAAGAGCTATTAAGCAAAGGCGTTGAGTTTGTAGCTAAGCCCTTTAAGGCCCCAACTTTTGACAAGTACTTTGCAACCTTCACAGACCTAGACGGTAATGTTGTTCAGTTTATTGGTGGAAAATAAAAATGACTAACGAGGAAATTGTTTTAAGACTAGAGAAAATTGAACATCGAAACGCAAGTGTAGAGCTAAACAAATCATGGGAGACTAGTAATACTAGAAAACTTTTTGTTGCGCTATTTACATACATAACTATTGGAGTTTATTTTTTAGTTACTCAAGTAGACAAACCTTTTATCAACGCTATAGTACCTACATTGGGGTTTCTACTTTCTACACTTTCACTTTCGTGGGTAAGGCAAATGTGGGAAAAAAAGCAAAAATAACGTACTACGTATACCTTGTAAAATGCGCTGATAACTCTTATTACTGTGGATATACAACAGACCTTGATCGAAGGGTTTTGGAGCATAATTCAACGACAAAGGCCGCAAAGTATACAAAAACAAAAAGACCTGTATTTTTGCACTATTACGAAAAATTAGAAACATTGAGCCAGGCCCTCAAGAGGGAGTACGCAATAAAAAAACTAACTCATGCCCAGAAAGCAACATTAAATACGCATGCAATTATCAGATGATCAAAAAACAGCAATACATAAACTAATAGCCTGGTATAACCAAACCGATGTACAGCAATTTATAACACTTGGTGGATACGCCGGAACAGGTAAAACCACTTTGATTGCCGTTTTTAGAAAACTACTGGCCAATAAGGATAAAGGTCTAAAAATAGCTTTTTGTAGCTACACAGGCAGAGCAGCGCAAAACTTAAAAAATAAACTAAAAGAAACAGGTGTGCTGTCGTATAAAGATAAAATCAGCACAATTCATGGACTTATCTATGACCCAATAGAAAGTAATGAGGGAGAAATAGTCGGCTGGTCAAAAAAAGAAGAAATGGAACTGGATTTAATAATTGTAGACGAAGCCTCTATGGTAGACGAAAACATTTGGCAGGACTTACTTTCGTATGGCGTACCAATAATAGCAGTGGGGGATCACGGCCAACTACCACCTATAAATGGCGATTTTAACTTAATGGCTAAACCACAAATTTTGTTAACCCATATACACCGCCAAGCTCAAGACAATCCAATAATTCAGGTGTCTCTACACGCACGAGAAACAGGCGTCATTCCAGTACAAAAATATGCGCCTAAGGTAATTAAATATTCGACACAAGATTCGGAATCCCAGTACGCTAGTAATGAATTGTTAACTAACTATTCAAAAAATATGCTAATACTTTGTGGGTACAACTCAACCCGCAAAAAGCTTAACCAATTTATAAGAAATTCGCTGGGCTTTGAAACCCCCTACCCCCAGTCTGGAGATAGAGTTATTTGTCTAAGAAACAATCAAAAAAAGGGAATATACAATGGCATGTTAGGAACAATAAATAATATGACCAAACACGATAGTGAATGGTATGAAACCGAAATTCAAATGGATGAGAATGAAAAGCCATACACAGGGCTAATCTACTTGCCTCAGTTTGATGCCGACAGCGCAATGAATTTTAGTAAAGACCGTAAGCTAACTTTAAAAGGAGACTTGTTTGACTTTGGGTATGCGCTAACAGTACATAAAGCACAAGGTAGTCAAGCAAAAAAAGTAGTGATGTTTGAAGAACGGTTTAAACAGGTCGACGAGAGTATGTGGAAAAGATGGCTCTATACTGGGGTGACCAGGGCAGAAGAAGAACTGTATCTATTTGGAGAATGAGGGCTTTTGGAACATTTTTTTTGCAAGTAGGTAGCATACAAAAGAAAGAACTGCCGCAGCCAAAAATGGATATTGAATAGCCGCTGTCGCTACCAAACCCCCCAACAAGGGCCCCAAAATTTGTCCTATACTCATGTACGATGAGTTTATACCCTGAACAGCACCTTGCTCGGTTTCATCCGCCGATTGCGACAATAATGTTTGGCTGAGCGGGAAAAAGGCAGAGTTAGTCATAGATAGTAGGGCCGAAACTAATATAAAAGGTATTAACGATTTAACCCCAAACAACAGCGCAAACGAAATCGCCACAAACACAAAAGAATTCACATAAACTTTCTTTACGCCAAATTTTTTGGTTATATATGAAATT
Organism: candidate division WWE3 bacterium; assembly: GCA_052035055.1. Classification (GTDB taxonomy): domain Bacteria; phylum Patescibacteriota; class WWE3; order UBA101185; family UBA10185; genus JBPOHY01. The sequence goes on from JBPOHY010000139.1 coordinate 3,908, forward strand.
CCAAAAAACTGCATAAAAAGTCCGATTACGCCAAAGACAACAAAAATACCGGATATTTCCTTAGTAGTTAGGTGCAACAACTCCAACGAGAAAGGCTGAAAAGCATATATAAACATACCAAAAGCGGTCGAATACAATAAGGTGATTAACAAAAGAGCTCCTATTTTTTCATTTAATAGTTCTTTCGCAAGTCTAACAAAGTCAAATAACTTTT
>JBPOHY010000045.1:0-20706 GCA_052035055.1 candidate division WWE3 bacterium
ATTTTGCGAACAACAAAGCGCGATTATTATGTGCAAATAAAATGGAATAAGGTCAATTTGTTTGATGAAACCGATTATCTTGTAACTTTTACCGACATAACCAGAACAAAAGAGCTAGAACACACAAAAGACGAATTTTTATCAGTTGCATCGCATGAGCTCAGAACGCCAATGACAATCATAAAGGGATATTTGTGGATGATGGGAACCGAGCGCCACGGTAAATTAGCGGATAAACATAAAGAATATGTAAAAAAAGCCATTTTGAGCACAGAGCGGATGATCGCCCTAATTAATGACATCTTAAACATCGCCAAAATAGAACAAGGCAAGGTTGAGTTACATTTACACCGGGTAGAGTTGGTAGAGCTAGTAAACGAACTTATAATAGACTTTAGGTTAACAGCCGCCCAACATGATCTTTATTTAAATTTGGAAACCAACAAGGATAAACACTTTGTTTATGTCGACACACAAAAGCTGCGCGAAATATTCGTAAACGTCTTAGGAAATGCCATGAAGTTTACGCATAAGGGTGGCATAACAGTTAGGCTCGAAGACCAAGGTGATTTTGTAATGGTCAGTGTGGTAGACACAGGAATAGGAATTAGAAAGAGCGATTTTAACAAGCTATTCCTAAAGTTTGGGCGCCTAGACTCATCTTATGAAAAAGTAGCAGAAAGTGGCGGCACCGGCCTAGGGCTGTATATAGTTAAGTCTTACACAGAAAATATGGGTGGTGAAGTCGAAATAAAATCGGATGGCAGAAACAAAGGTACAACCTTTTGCTTTACGCTATCAAAAAAAGCCCCTATAAAAGGCTAGTGTACCAATTCCAGATGTAGGGCCCCCAAACTATTGCGATAATGCTACCAAGTATCAAAAAAGGACCAAAAGCGATAGTATCCTTCATGGTCTTTTTCTTTAACAAAATCAACGAAACGCTGTATACCGCGCCAATTATAAACCCTAAAAATATAGCTATAACATTGAAGGGGAATCCATTCACAATGCCTATTAAAAATCCTAATTTAATATCGCCACCACCCATACCTCTTCCTTTTGTGATAAACACCAATAACCAAAAAAACAAGCCGATACCAAAAGCACTCAAAAATATAGCGCCTATACCTTTAGCTGCCGCTAAAACCTGTTGATTAAAATATCCGGCCTCGAGTAAATACGCGCCAAAAGAATCATTAACCAATCGATAATACAAAACACCAAACGAAACTATCGTAGTAATAACTAAAAACGAAGCAGCGAAAATTATAGCCGAATAAACCACTTTATTTGGTAAAAGCTTGTACTTGATGTCGGTTAAAAATAAAACAACGTAAAAACTCAAAATAACCAAAAAGTAGAAAAACCCCAAAACACTAAAAAAGTTTAATTCTTTAAAAACATTTGTTAGATAGGCAGCCCCTACAAATAATAAGCCTGTTAAGAACTCGGATAGGGGATAGTATTTAGACAATTTCTTTTTGCAAAATGCACATTTTCCCCTTTGGAATAAATATGAAAATAAGGGCACAAGATGTAGCGGTCTAAGAGCCTTTTCACAAAAGTCACAGATGGATCTTCCAAATAGAATACTTTTCTTATTAATGATTCGGTCGGATACCAAGTTTAGAAATGAACCAAAAAACAAACCAGAAATAAAAACTGAAAGGTATAACATGATTTGTAGCAAAGTGTCTTGCATAGTACTAAGAGTGTAACAAAAAGGAGTGGGGGAGTAAATATGTTGCCTATAAACTCCATGATGAGCATAATAAATGTGTGTACGAATCTACTGAGCTCCCAAAAGAATTTAGAATTGACGAAGGGCTAGGGCTAGTTTTGCCGGACACTAGCAAGAGAATAGCAATACCAAAAGCCGAAATAGTAAGAACTCCCAAGCTAAAAGAAGAAAAGCATGATTTTGAGGAAACCGGTGGAATTATACGTCCAAAAGCCAATGGGATCAGTGTACAAGAACAACGGCTATTGCAAGCAAACGAACTAGATGAGGCTACAAGGACAAAACTAGAGAGCACACTCGTTACTACAAAACCTGAAACCAACGAACTTTCACCAACCCCCCTAGAGATTGCGCGTGCCCTCACCGCCCCAGAAGTATATTTTGAGCAAAAAATTGCGGAACGCTTAGGTGATCAATTTGGGCAAGAGAAAATTCAGGCGATACTTGCAAAGAACCACCGTGTGCACGAATACGGACTGATGTACTACGCACGAGATTGGTACTTAGCACTCGACAGGCAACTCATACCAGACGAGGAGATTAAATACTATTTTGATCGTACCAAAGACGAAAAGGTTCCAATTACTACAACCCGTACCAGCATCTATGAGGCAGCACTAACTACACTGGCAGAGGTTGCAACAACTCCAGAATTTGCAAATACAAAAGTAGGATTAAGAGCTCTAAACATTTTGGACGGCGCTATTTGGGAAGCCAAAGTAGGCAAGAAAAATATGGAAGACCGCGATGAGGAACACAAGATTGAGGGTAATAGAAAACTAGAACTTACCGAGGTAGCCGAAAACTTGATAACTTTATTGGAAACAAACCTGAAACTGGACATGTCAAGATCTTATGATCGCTCAGGTAAAAGGGCAGTGCATGAAAAAGGAACTGATGTAAAGCATGTGGTATATAAAATCCTAGAACAATTGGACTTATCAGAACCCTTACAAACCAGAGTTCTAGAAGCGATGGACAGCAGGGAGGATTTGAATAACCCGCTAGCCTTTAAAATATATGTGGATCTTGCGGAAAAAAATCCAGAGGCTCCATTTGTACTAGAACAGCAGGAACGACACGAAAAAATTTTGGAACTACTTGGTAACCCGGACACAAGCAAGGTAGCAGTTAATTTTGAACCCCTAATGGAATTAACAAAGGGACTGGTAATGCCTTTTGAATATACTAAACTCCCAAGGACGACAGAAGATTTTGTAGGTAGAATCGGAATTGAGTTGGAAGTTACGGAACCAAACAAAGCATATGCGCATACTAGCCTCAAATCTACACATTTTATACTAGGTCAGGACTCCGAAGGCAATGGAGAAATAAGAAACGCCTTGGAAAAGACATACTATAGTAGGGGGTATGTAAAACAGCTAGCGTTACTTACCGAATACATTGAAGACAACTTTCCACACGTTTCCTCATTACACATGCATGTGGACAATACCCTGCATCATGTAAACCTACAGAGTACGTACCCTTTGGATTTATGGAATAAGGATTTAAGAAACAATCCTTTGGGTACTTGGGAGATAAGGGATATGCTACCCCCACTTGAAGCTCCATCAAAAATAAATACAGCATCCTTGGCAGGCCAATTAGAAATGGTAGCAATAACTACAAGAGTCCACAAAAACCCAGAAACACCTCCAAAACCTGCAGAAATAGCTCTTAGGGAGTTTGCGGGCAAGGATAACGCTTTAGATATTGGATTTTTAGCCTGGACCAGCGTAGTTAACAAAACACAAAATGCTCAAGCAAGATTGTCTACGCTTTTTGCACTAAAAGATAGATATGCACTGACCGTAGTTAATGAACAGTCCTTGCTAAAAACATTCCTGCATTCGGAGCAACTGGATACTCAGACTAACCTTGAAAATAAATTCTTAGTTCTAAACACATTGGCTTTAAAACTACCTCTAGACTTTGCAACCCTTGAAACCATGACAGTGCCTATAAATGAAACTCAGGCGATCTGCAATAAATATGGACTAAGCAACTATGCTTGGGAAATGTATAAACTATTGTCTGTAAGAACGGACTACCAATCAGAAAAATTTTTTTCTTATGACTCCAGGCTAAAACATACCAGACTTGAGAATAGAAACATAATAACCGATATGGTTCTGACACAGCTAGAGGAAGATCCAGAAAAATTTTTATATACATTTCAAAAAGTCGCAAAACCACAAAGCAAAGAGAAAGGGATTCCACACAATTATAGTGGGATGATACATCTGTTCAGATCCTTAATATATCAACGAGAAAATTTCGAAAGGTTAAAGGAATTGCCTATAGATTCGATAAAGATGATAGAAAACTTTTTGGAACTTAGCAAAGCCAACGTAAATAAACAGGAATACCCACCAGATCCAATTGGAGATGATCTTACATACATTTTTCAAAACTGGGATAGCTATTGTAAATTTGAGGAGCAAACGAATAGAAAACCACCGTTAGAACCCATTTCAGCTAAAGATAGGGTGGAGGCTCTTAAATTTCTAGAGGTGATGCCCTATATCGAAACAGAAAATGGCGCGTGCTTCGAAAACATGGATGCATGGATAAACAAGGTGATTCTAAAGTCCCAAAAACCTCCTGAACTGGATACAGAAACTATAACTACCGCCCTAGAAGAAAACCCAAAAGCGCTGGTGCATTTTCTAAATAGGTGTTCTGTAGATGCAAAAAAAATGGCGCCTACTATAAAAGCCCTACATAAAACCAATAACCCAGAACTATCGGTATTGTGTATACTGAATGACTTTGGCATAAACGATGAAACAAGGACACGGCTGACAGAAAATGTGAGTAAATTATTACAAACAAACCCACAGGAATTTGAACACAGTGCCCTTAAGTATTTAGAGGAAAATGAGGACCAGATGCTACGCATTTTAAAAAAAATGCTGCTGAATAAAAAACTTGAAACGGTACCAAATGAATATACAGACACTGTAGCTAGAATAACTAAGACAATCAGGTCCCAAGATAGCGAGAGTAACAGCTATCACTACATGTATGAGGCTAACAAAGTTATGTATTTATGTGAAAATATAGAACTGGTTAAAAGGGCGACAAAAGTGATAGAAGCAGGTAGAGGAAATCCAGAAAAAGTTTCGGATGCTAAGCCAGCTGAAAAGGAAGCAATATTTGACCTTATGGAGAATCATGTTTTTACAGATTTAGTAACGAGTAATGCAAATGGTGAAAAGGCAAACCAATATACACAAGAAATACTGACCGCGCACCTGCTACTAGGTAGAGGAGGGTTCTTTAGAAAAAGAAACCTTGATGCGACTACTTTGGTTCTGACACAGAAAAGCAGTGTCAAAAGGCATCTTGATCACATGAGATACAACTGGGAAAGCATCGGTATGGGAGAGCCTGAGCAGATGACTGGGAGAAAACGCAAAATAATGGAACAAACGTCAAGGGCCTACGAATTGTATGGTATGTATACAGATTCCGCGACGGAATCTGAAACATAACAAAAGATAGTAGGGGGAGTAAATATATTGCTTACAAGCAACCCGCGACGCATAATTTAACAGCCTATATATGTCCCATGGAAATGAAATAAATACAACTGTATTTCACCTCGATGAAAACCTGGGTCTTATTGTGCCAAAAGGAGATCTAAAGCTAGAACGTGGAAACTTAGGCATAGCTAAGATACCAGATAAAGCTCACAAACCCGAGGATATCAAAGGCAATTACACAGCCACGGGAAAGCTCATAATACCCAGTGCACCGGGCTTGAGCGTGCAAAAAGACGAGCTTGTAACTTTGGGCGATACCTCCGACCTAGAAAGACAAGACTTAGACAAAAGGCTCACGGCAGAAGAAACGTCAATAGAAACTCCAGATAAGCATAAATCCACGACTGAGGTTCTTAGTGCAATTACGGCTCCTAGAGAATATTTTAATAAAAAACTTACACAACGCTTAGGAGATACATTAGCAAAACAAAACATACAGTGGATAACATCAAGGGACAGCAGACCACTAGGAGACCAGGGGATGCGGCTGGAGTATGTTTACGAGGCAGTAAAAAGAAGAGACCCACCTGAGGACGATAAAAAACTTAACCTCAAATTTTATACAGATATCAATACTGGAGAAAAAGTATCAACAGAAAAAAAGTTAATAAGTCCTTATGAAACAGCGTTAAATGTTATTTCGGAAATAGTTGCAGACCCAAACTTTGCAAACACTAAGGTAGGTTTACGTGGTGTCAGAATACTAGATTCTATTACGTGGAGTGCCCATATAGGAAGCGAGTTTGCCCGTCACCATAACGCCGTTGCGTTTTCAATGAATGAAACAGAAGCAAGCGTTGAATTTGATGAGTTAAATTCACAATACGGAAATCGTACAAAGGAGCGTCTGGAATTTCCACAAGTAGTCGAAAATCTGCTAACACTCTTAGAATCTACCGCTGAATTAGATACAGCAAGAACTTACACAAATTTGTCACAAACTTCAAAATCCAGAATGGAAAAAGGCGGGAGTGTAAAGGACTACGCCTACAGGACTTTAGAAAATATAGATGTGCCAGACACTATGCAAGAAAAAGTTTTGGCTGCTATGGATAAACGAGGCGATTTAAACCATCCATTGGCATGTAAGCTCTATATGCAAGTTACTAAAACTAGCCCAGAGTGTGCCTTTGTACTAGAACAACAGGCAAGACATGAAAAAATGTTGAAACTGTTAGAAAGCAAAAATACACAAACATTATTTGAACAATTCGTTGACTTACAAGAACTAACAGCGGGATTAGTAATGCCTTTAGATATCAACAGCGTCACCCACGGAAGCTTTAATGTAAACGAAAACCCAATAGGCAGGATTGGCATTGAACTAGAGGTAACACCCTCTCATAAAGCATATAACTTAACACGGCTACCAACCAAGTTTTTTTGGCTAGGGATGGATCTGCAAGGAAACGGGGAAATCAGAAACTTCAAACAAGCTACTTTATACGACAGACAATACATTGAGGCACTTGTGGAGCTCGCCCAATATACTGGTGACAATTTTCCACATATCTCTTCACTACACTTACATTTGGACCAGGAAAATCATACGTATGATAAGCGTACTAGTATGTTAAGGCTATGGGGAGGGAAAGATAATATTTCGGAGTCAAGGAACAGGCTATCCACATATGAATGTAGAAACTTTGTTCCTCCACTAGATGGTGCAAATAGAATAAATACAGCTTCAATGGCGGGCCTTATGGAAATGGCAATGTTGAGTACAAATCCATATAAAAATAAGGAGGAAAAAGCACAAATTGCTCTCAATCCAGGTACCGTAGAAAAACCTGACCATACAGTTGATATACAAAAATTAATTTGGGGACATATTGTAAATAACACAACAAACCCACAGGTTAGATTGTCAGCACTATTTGCCCTTAAAGATCAATTCACGCTCAAACAGGTTGATATAGAAGTGCTATTAAAAAACTACGATTCTAAAGACCAGGAAACAAGCCTTGATAATAAAATTTTAGTTTTTAACTCATTTGCTAAAGAAGGCTTACATAATGTAGTAGAGCGGGGTATGGGACGAAAAGCTATTGAACTGATGTATGCAAAATATGGACTATGCTATGGCGTATGGGAAAGCTATAAGGTCTTTACTCAAGAAGAAGTTAAGACTGAAAATGAGAAAGACTCGACTTGGTATCCAATTTCAGAACGGTATCACTTAGTAGAGCCAGGAGAACAAAACATTTTAGATCTAGTATTCGATGGCTTAGATAAGGATACAGATGAAACATTAAACAATTTAGGTGTGTTAATACAACGAGGACGAAATAAGCACGAGCTTGGCCACGTGGTACATATGTTTAGAGAGTATCTTTACGCTAGTAGATACGCTAACAAGATAACTTCCTTTGATGAAGATAAAATGAGAAAAATCTCAAACTTTATGCAAAAAAGTTATATCTTTTTTAACAGGAAGGAAGACGATGTCTTGCATATATTTAGTGATTGGGAAGCCTACAAAATAGCTGACCTAATGATGAAAGAAAGCGACGCCAATGTAACAGCAGACGAAAAGTTGTTGATTATGCCCCTCATAAAAAAACTCCCACCACACGTGGCAAAAGATAGAAGTTTACTGGAAAACCTATTTAGAAAATTTCCTGCCTCTGACGAGCAATTATACCTGTTCGATAACGAAATCATCAGTCACATGCTAAAAACACAAGATCTGCAAGTAGAAAGCCTTTTTAAACAGTATCTTGAAGATTACGAAGTCACACAGAATGTTATTAATTTAGAAAACTTAGAGAATAATCCAGAATTAGTACCATTTTTTATAGCAAAAGATTATTTGCTTGATGGCTCTGCCCAGGAAGCACTACAAATAACCACACAAAAGTTACTGGTTAACGAACCCGAAAAGTTTGAGCTTAATCTAAAAAAGTATATCGAGGGAAATGAGGGGGAAATTAATAGATGGATCGAAAAATTGCTGAGAAACCCGGAGTTCTTAGAAATTTTGACCGATACCAATGGACAAGCCACCAAAGAAGCTCTTATACATACCTTACAAACCATATCAGATACACCAGCCACAACACCCCTAACACAAAGAAATATAGATATAAGCAACACACTAATTTCTGTTTTTGCCGAATTGCCACACTATAAGGAAACACTTGTGAAGATTGACCTAACTGGAAATTACCCCAACCTAGAACCCCTAATAGACTTGTCTTTAGACACGAAAAAGCTACTTGCACGAGCAAAATCAGTAAATGTGCTAAATATTAACCGGACAGTTGATCAAGTTTTTTACGCGTACCTACTACTAAAAAGGGATCAAAAAACCGGCGAGCTAGTAAAAAACACCGAGGCCACTGAAGCATTTATTGAAGATGAAGAGTTATGGAGGAACTTGCGCTCGGGATTTCTTAACTGGGAGTATTGGGGTACGGACTTTGAATACAATGATCCAACCCACGAATTGACAGCTAACGCTAAGAAAATATTTGAAGACCCGGATTTGTATAAAAGGTTGGAAGTACAACAGGCGCTCATAGAAGATCAATCAGCAGGATTAGAAGAAGAACCTGATACTTCGGAGGAAGAACCGGAACAAGAGCGCGAGTACGACGGTCGTTGGTAATTTATAAAGCAAAATCCCCACACAAGCCATAGGCACTAGCAATTGTTGAACATCTACAGTAGGTTGACAACACAACAAAAAAGCCCCGCTTACGCGGGGACCTTTTTCGACTTATAACTAGTGTGCACCCATAGACAGCTGGCTACACAATAACCTTACAAGATTACCAAACTCGTACCTACTTCGAATACCGCGGCGTCGTCTCCTCCGTCAGTACTCATTTTTGCTGCATTGTCTGTAGATTCAAGAACCGTATTTAACTCATAAGCTGCAACCGTAGAAGCAAACGTGTATACGTTAGCTGCTGTATTTGTTGGATCGGCTGGTAAGGTTGGTATGTATTTAACCAAGCCAGTCTTACCTGTTGGGATAGTAAATTTAACCCAGCCTGCACTACCGTCAGTAGCTTGAGTTCCTGTTGCACTAGTACATGTTGCACAAGTTCCTGTCGCGGCTAAAGTTATTTCGGTATCAGCCAACGCAAGCCCTAGAGCTTTATTAACATTGTCAATATCCTGAAGTCTCTGTGTATCTCTGGCCTTTTGCATCAAGGTAGCTGGATTAATAGCAATAAGCACTACTCCCGCTAAGATACCAATAATTGCGATAACAACTAACAACTCCACTAAAGTGAAACCACTTGCACTTGAAGATGTTAGAGATAGTTTATTTTTCTTCATTAGTGTATTTCACCACCCTTCTTAACCACAATGAGATTAGAATTTCTCATGTTTTAATCGTACAAAATTAATAAATATAAGTAAATTATTTTCCATAAATTGCCTATATGGCACTTGTTATCTTGTAGATCGGGGTGATAATCGAAATTATCAAAAATCCCACCATACCCCCAAGCATAATCAAAATAATGGGCTCTAGCGCTGCCGAAAGGCCACGAACCATATGATCGACCTCACCCTCAAAGTAAACCGCAACTCTTTCTAAAACGTCATCCAATTGACCGGTTTCCTCTCCAACACTCGCCATTTGACCTAGAAGAGTTGGAAATATTTTGTTGCTCTTAATGTAATCCGAAAGATTATTTCCCTTTTCAACCATTGCCGCGGCCTCTAAAGATGCATTTCGATACGCACGGTTGTGCATAACTTCGGAAATAATTCTTAATGCATCAACGATCGGGATCGCCGAAGACATGAGCAAACTCAGAGTACGGGTAAAATCAGTGATTTCCTTGCTCCTGTTTATTTTTCCAAATACTGGAGCGTGGAACATTATATTCGACGTCAAATTTTTACCCTCGTCGCTTACTAAAAAGCTCCTTACAGCCACCCCAACACCTACAGAACCTATCACAATAAATATAAAATACTTAACAAAAAAGTCCGAAAACGAAATCATCATTTGAGTCATAAAAGGCAACTCAACGTCTAAACTCTCGTACATGTCCGCAAGCTTAGGTATAACAAAAATCATCATCATTACAAAAACACCGATCATGGCAAAAACAACAATAGTAGGGTAAACCATGGCAGACTTGAATTTAGAATTTAATTCGCGTTGGCTTTCCATAGTGGTAGCAAGCCTTTTTAATATTTCATCCAGCTTACCCGAAGCCTCACCTGCCTTTACCAAAGCTCTGTAAGTAGGGGAAAATACATTTGGATAGCGACCAAAGGCATTGGCCAAAGAAGAGCCCCCCTCAACGTCACGCAACACGTCTAGTAAAACTTTTCTAAACCCTTTTCTTGTAGTCTGATTAGCCAAAACATCTAGCGCACGCGCAAGTGGAAGACCTGCACTAATCATTGTAGAAAATTGTCTTGTAAAGGTTACAACCTCACCCTCTGGTATACCACCAATACTCAGTATTGAGTCGAGTAGTCCTTCTTTGCGTTCTCTGAGATTAATGACAAAAAGTCCCTGCGTCTTTAAAAGAGAAACCGCTAGCTCGCTACTGCGGGCATCAACCACACCTGTTTTTTTTGCACCACCGGTATCGGTAGCTTCGTACTTATATAAAGGCATTATTTAAACTTTCCACCTTTTAGATAAGCCTTCAACAACTCTGGACGGCTAGTATATTTTGCCGCCTCGTCTAAAAGCACTTTTTCTTTTATTACAAGCTCTGCCAAACTGTACTCAAGAGTACGCATACCAAAGCCTTGCCCAGTACCTATAACATTATCTAACATGTGAGCTTTACCTTCACGTATCAAATTGCGCACAGCATCAGTTGCAATCATCACCTCAACAGCAGGAACTAGACCACCGTCTTTACCTGGTATGAGTCTTTGAGAAACAACAGCTTCGATAACTTGAGCTAATTGAGTTCTAACCTGAGACTGCTTACTCTCTGGGAAACTTACAATAATACGCTCTATAGTTTGGGCTGCCGAATTAGTGTGCAAGGTAGCCATAACCAAATGGCCGGTTTCGGAAATTTGTAAAACCGCGCTCATAGTCTGAACATCGCGCATTTCGCCAACCATTACAATATTTGGGTCCTGACGCAAAACAGAACGCAGGGCCACATCCCATGAATGTGTATCCAAAAACATTTCTCTTTGTTCTATTAGAGACATGCTGTTGGTGAAGATGTACTCAATTGGGTCCTCGATGGTTAAAATGTGTTCGGCACGGGTTTTATTAATGTTATCTATTATAGAAGCTATAGTAGTAGACTTACCATGCCCGGTAGGACCCACTATTAAAACCAAACCCTGCTTCAAGTTTCCAAAATCCGCAATAATTTGGGGCAAATTAAGATCCGCTAGGCTCGGGATTTGCATTGGGATAGTTCTTAGTGCAACAGATGGGTATCCCCTTTGATAAAAAGCGTTAACTCTAAAACGAGCCTTACTACCTAAAGCAACCGAAAAATCTATTTCTTTATTCACGTCCAAAATGTCCCGCTGTTCAGCCTGCAGGATTTGGGACAAAAATAATTCAACGTCGGTGGCTGTTAATATATCTGTATCGGCAAGAGGGGATAGGCGTGTATTTATACGGATAATCGGAGTATTACCAACGGATAGTAAAAGGTCCGATGCGGCACTACTTACAACTCTCTCTAATATTTCTGAGGCATTAATTTTCGACATATGGCAGTCTTAACATAGTATCACTTCGCAACTCTCATAACCTCTTCTATAGTAGTGGCACCTTCGACAGCCCGCAAGTACCCATCTTGCATTAAGGTAATCATCCCGTTTTGTATGGCGGCGCGTTCGATTTTTTCGGCTGGGGTGCGCTCAATGGTTAAACGCGCAATTTCCTCGTTTACCTCTAGCAGTTCAAAAATACCAACTCGGCCCTTATAACCAGTCTTGCTACAAACGTCACAGCCTTTACCACGATATAACGAAATCTTATCTGCAGCGGCTAGTTTAAGTAATTTGGCGACTTCGGGGTCTTTGGACAAAACTATTTTATTTTTTTGCTGATCGGCTAGCGCTGCTCGAATTGTGTCTTGCACCTCGTCCGGTGGAACATACGATTCCTTACAATTTGCACAGATTCTTCTAACAAGACGCTGGGCTAACACCGCATTCAATGTAGAAGACAACAAAAAGTCCTCGATACCCATATCCAAAAGCCTCGGAATAGCACCTGCAGCCGAGTTTGTATGCAAAGTAGACAAAACCAAAATACCGGTTAGCGCCGCATGTATAGCAAGTTCAGCCGTTTCGCCATCGCGGATTTCGCCGACGAAAATGATGTTTGGGTCCTGTCGCAAAAACGACCTGAGCCCAGTGGCAAAAGTTAAACCCGCCTGAGGATTTACCTGCACGTGATTGACACCCTCGATATGAATTTCAACTGGGTCTTCGATGGTAACAATATTAACGCGCGAGGTGTTCAATTTCATGATACCAGTAGAAATAGTAACGTTCTTACCCGAACCGGTAGGACCAGTAACCAAAATCATTCCGTTTGGTTTGAGCATTGCTTCTTCAAAACGCTTTAGCGACAACCCACGCAAACCCAAGTCCTTAAAGTTAAAAACAACGCCTTCTTGCCTAAGCAAACGAATAACGATCTTCTCACCAAAAAAGGTTGGGAGTGAGGACACACGAAGGTCAGTGCTAGAATCACCAAATTGCACTTTAAACCTACCGTCTTGAGGAATACGTTTTTCGTCGATCTTCATTTTTGAAAGGATTTTTATACGGGCGACAATAGACTCATGCATTTCCTTAGGAAACGTTCTCTTTTCCTGCAAAATACCGTCAATTCTATATCGCAAACGGGATTTTTCTTCCCCGGGTTCCAAGTGAATATCAGAAGCACCAGTCTTTACGGCAGTTTCCAAAATCATAGACACAATTCTTGCCACAGGGGCATCGCGTAAAGTCTCATCAGAAAGGTCAGCATTGCTTTCTTCAATTTTTAGAGTAGTTAAGTTAATTTCCTCGAGAGCTGCGCTAATTTCATCACCAATGGCGTTGCTTTTATACTCCTCGAGAATTTTTTCGATAGAGTTTTGTGTCGAAATAAAAGGTATTACCTTATAACCAGTCTTTTTCTCAACAAATTCAATAGTCTGAAGGTCCAAGGGATCTACCATTGCCAACGAGAGCTGATTGTTATCAAAGGCAAACGGCACTATATCGTATTTTTTAAGAATAGAAAGTGGAAGCGAATTTAGAATATTGCTGTCAATCGTAAGCTCTTGGAGGTCCATAAAATGGATGTTGTAAATTTCTCCTAGAGCCTTAGCGTAGTCGGTTTCCGAAACATAACCCCGCTCTTTAATAATATCTTGGGTGGTACGGCCTGTGTTTACCTGCTCAAATTTAACGGCAGAAAGCTGGTCGGCATTAATCAGACCCTTTTCATGTAAAACATCTTCAATACCTTTACTTTTATTTATACCGAACATAGGCAGGTTCAAGGTTCATAATAACATACAATATCGGCACGATGTATAATCTAAAACGTGACATCAGGTACCAATCTAATTTACGGAGGTAATAAAAAACAGAGACAGAGTAGGGTAGGGGAGTTGGCTTTGGCGCTATCCCCAAAGTTTGCGAATTTAGTACCACATCCAGATTTACACATAATCAAACAGGCTGACAAAAAAACCATTGGGATAGAGCTTGTTAGAAAAGCACAGGAATTTTTACAAACTAAACCATTTAGCGAAAAATATAAATTAGTAGTAGTACTAGAGGCAGAAAAGTTAACGATTCAGGCCCAAAATGCTTTGCTAAAAACTTTAGAGGAGCCCCCAACCTATGTCTCAGTTATTTTGGAATGCCCAACCGAAGAATCACTATTACCAACAGTAATATCTAGATGCAAAAAACAGGCTATAACAGCCGATGACGAGACACCAGAAAATAGCAAAAAAATAAACAGTGCGTTACAAGAAATGCTCGCACCAACAGGAAACTTGGGAGATAGACTGGGATTATCAGAGAAATTGTCAAAGCTGGAGAGGGAAGAAATTCAAACACTTTTAGAAATGTATGTTCGAGAACAAAGAAAGCTGCTTTTGGCTAACTCCCAAGATGCCGAAACCATTAAGTGCCTTGGACAAAACATAGAAACAACATTAAAAGTACTCAAAGATTTGCAGGACACCAACATAGGATTACGCATATCCCTAGACCATTTACTATTAGAACTTGCATAAAAAGGCCGATTGGGTAACGCTACAGGCCTTTAAGCTTGCAGTTTTGGTTCTTGGAATATAGAATCAATCAGTTATGGCTAAAGACAACAATTACAGTGCAGATCAAATACAAGTCTTAGAGGGCTTGGAACCCGTAAGAAAACGCCCAGGAATGTATATTGGATCAACTGGAGTTGCAGGTTTAAACCACCTAGTAACCGAGATTGTTAACAATTCAATGGATGAGGCAATGGCTGGCTATGCTACGCATATTAAGCTCGAGTTGCATAAAGATGGTTCTGCGGCGATTTATGATAACGGACGAGGTATGCCCTACGAGATAAAAGCAGGGTACAACGTATCAGCGCTAGAACTTATATTTACAAAACTGCACGCCGGTGGAAAATTTGGCGGCGGAGGGTATAAAGTATCTAGTGGACTTCACGGGGTAGGGTCATCGGTCGTTAACGCGCTCTCTGAATGGTTAAGAGTTGTTGTTAAAAGAGGTGAGGATATTGTCATTCAAGAATTTGCCGACGGGGGTAAACCCGTAAGAAAAGTCGAAAAACTAGACGTCAAAAAACCCATAACCAAAATAAAAGATGCTGAGTGGAATTTAGATCTTGCTTCTTGGAACCCTGAATCGGGTAGTATTGTACAATTCTTGCCCGATAAAACCATTTTTGAAACCACCGAGTTTACTACCAAGTTTTTTGTGAACGCTTTAAAAGAATATGCCTACCTAACTGCGGGTATCAGGTTTGAGATAAAAGATTATAAAAGCGACATACAGGAAAATTACTATTTTGAGGGCGGCATAAAGTCTTACTTAAAATCCTTGAACAAAAATAAGAAAGTTATGCATGACAACCCAGTTTACGTTAAGCGCGTGATCGATGATGTAGAAGTAGAGGTAGCCATGCAATACAATGATTCGTTTACAGAAAACGTCCTGTGTTTTGCAAACCATTTAAAAAACTCCGAAGGCGGCACTCATTTAACTGGTTTTAGGTCCGCGTTGACTAAATCTATAAATGACTACGGGCGCAAAAGCGGAGCTATAAAAGACAAAGATATAAACTTATCCGGCGATGACTTAAAAGAAGGGCTGACCGCGATAATATCGGTACAAATATCATCAGAAACCTTACAATTCGAAGGCCAAACCAAGGGAAAACTTGGAAACACAAATGTTAGAACCGCTGTAGACACCGCATTACGCGAAGGCTTGGAACAATTCCTAGATGAGAATCCAAGGGATGGCAAAGCCATAATCGAAAAAAACGTACTCGCACTAAAAGCCCGTATGGCAGCAAAGGCTGCGCGCGATACAGTTATAAGAAAGACAGTATTAGACGGCGGTGGGGGAGTATTACCAGGAAAATTGGCGGACTGCTCGGTAAAGGACCCAGAAAGAGCAGAACTTTTTATAGTAGAGGGAGATTCGGCGGGTGGTAGTGCAAAGCAAGGACGAGACCGAGAAACTCAAGCCATATTGCCACTTTTTGGTAAGGTTTTAAATACAGAGCGCGCTCGTTTAGATAAAATTGTAGATTCGGATAAATTCAAATCACTCATAGTGGCAGTTGGAGTAGGTATAGGAGACCTGTATAACCCCGAAAAGCTTAGATACAACAAAATAATTATTATGGCCGATGCAGACAGCGACGGCATGCACATCATGACCCTGTACCTAACCTTCTTCTACAGACATATGCAACGCTTAGTGGATGATGGGCACGTTTATGTCGCAGTACCACCCTTATTTAAAGCTACCTGGGGCAAAGAAAAGCGCTACCTATTTGACGAAGTCCAACGCGATGCATTTTTAAACACAAGCGACGGGCAAAAAGCGATAATTCAAAGATTTAAAGGTCTTGGAGAAATGAACGCCGAAGAATTATGGGAAACAACAATGAGCCCACAAACACGAAAACTGCTCCAAATTAGAGTAGAGGACGCTGCCAAAGCCGATGAAGTATTCACAATGCTTATGGGCGAAGAAGTACCTCCACGAAAAAGATTTATCCAAACTCACGCCAAAGATGCGATTATTGATAAAACCTGATTGTACTTAAAAACCACTCGTGTTAAATTAGCTGCATGAAAATTTATGTGATAGGGCACATATCTCCCGATTTAGATGCTATTGCCGCTGCTGTCGAGTATACAGAGTTCCTAAAAAAAGTAAAAAGATACGAAGGCGCAAATATTGTTGCGCTTAGAGCGGGGGAGGCAAATAAAGAAACACAGTTTGTATTTTCTAAATTCGGTATCGAAGTTCCCCAACACATTGAAGATATAACCGTAGACACTACGGATGCATTTATACTAGTCGACCACAACGAAGAAGATCAAAGACATGCAAAGGTACCAGCAGATCAAGTAATAGAAATCGTAGACCACCATAAAATAAAGATTAATTTTACCTCTCCCATAAGACTAGACGTAAAACCTTTGGGCTCCACCAGTACACTTGTACATGAGCAATTTGAAATGTATGGAGTTAAGCCATCTGATGAGGCTGCAAGCCTAATGTTGGCTGCTATTTTATCCGACACGGTAGGCTTAAAGTCGTCAACAACAACAGGCTATGATTCGGAGACAGCGCACAAGTTAGCTACCAACCTAAGCCTAGATTTAGACACAGTTACGTTTGAGATATTCAAGGCTAAGTCGGATATTACCGGCATGTCGGCACATCAAATAGCCACTAAGGACTATAAAATATTTGATTTTGGCGGTAAACCTGTATTCATTAACCAGATAGAGACTGTTGAACCAACAAAAGTCCTGGGTTTAAAGGACGAAATAGTCGCAACTATGAATAACCTTAAGGCCGAACTAGGAGCCGCACAAACATACACAATAGTCACAGATATATTAAAAATAAATTCGCAAGCTATATACACAACCCCAGAGGAAGAAGACATCATCAACAAGGCATTTACAACCCAAGGAAGTCAAAACCTAGCAGATATAGGACCAAAGATGAGCAGAAAAAAAGACATAGCCCCTGCAATAGAAGCAGTAGTAACTGCACAGTAAGTAATAGCGCTAAAAAATTGCCCACCAAGTAAAAAGCTGATACCATTACCTGGTTAAGGATGTAGTAGTATGGCAGAAAAAATATCAGAATTAATTCCATCAACAAAAAAAGAAAAAGCAGTCAAAAAAAGCTATAGGGAGTCTGAAACTTCAGTAGTTCCAGCTGTAATAGAACAAGCAGACATAACCGATCAAATGCAAAAGGCATACCTAGACTATGCAATGAGCGTTATTGTTAGTCGTGCGCTTCCAGACGTTCGTGATGGGCTTAAACCCGTGCACCGAAGAATTATCTATGCAATGCAAGACCAAAATATGCTTGCAAGCGGCAAATTTCATAAGTGTGCTGCGGTAGTAGGAGAAGTCCTTAAGAAATACCACCCCCATGGTGACGTTGCGGTTTACGATTCTCTTGTAAGAATGGGCCAGGACTTTAGTCTTAGATATCCGCTAATTGTGCCACAAGGTAACTTTGGTAGTATTGACGGCGACCCCCCAGCAGCAATGAGATATACAGAGTCTAAACTGGATAAGATTACCGAAGAATTATTCAAAGATATCGATAAAGAAACAGTAGACTTTGAGTTAAACGACCTACAAAATTACGAACCTTCCTACTTGCCATCTCTGTTACCAAACCTTTTATTAAACGGCTCTGCCGGTATTGCTGTTGGTATGGCAACAAACATACCGCCACACCATCTAGGCGAGCTTATAGATGCGCTAATCCATATGATAGACAACGCCGACGTAATGGGTCGTAGTGTAAAAGAAGTAGAAGTCGACGTTATTAACCAGGTACACAAGTTAAAAGTTATAGAAACTGATTTTTCTTCACACGATACAGTCCAGGATATGGCTGAGTTCATCAAAGGACCTGATTTCCCAACCGGAGGAATAATATTCGACCAAAAAGAGATGCTACATATGTACATGACAGGACGTGGTAGGGTAGTGACGCGTGCAAAAATGGAGGTAGACGAGTCAAAAGCCGGAAGGGTGCGAATTATTGTCAGTGAAATACCATATCAAGTAAACAAAGCTACGCTTTTAACCCGTATTGCAGAACTAGTAAAAGAAAAAAAGATTGAAGGCATAGTGGATTTACGAGACGAGTCCAGCCGAAACGAGATTAGAGTTGTAATAGAACTAAAAAAAGGCGTAATACCCAAAAAGATTGAAAATAGTTTGTACAAATATACTCAGCTTCAAAGCACATTCAATACTAATATGGTTGCGCTGGTTCACAATGAACCAAAACTACTAAATTTAAAAACTATCCTAGAAGAGTTCGTAAAACACCGCCAAATCGTAATAGTGCGCAGAACAATATTTTTACTCAAAAAAGACAAACACCGTCAACACATATTACTAGGACTAAAAATAGCCCTAGACAACCTAGACGAAGTGATAGCCTTAATACGCGCCAGTAAAGACGCAGAAACCGCAAAAGTCGGCTTAATGAAAAAGTTTGACCTTTCAGAAATTCAGGCGCAGGCCATACTAGACATGCAGTTAAGAAAACTCGCAGCACTTGAGAGAAAGAAGTTGGAGGATGAGTTAAAAGAAGTATCGGATAGAATAGCAGATTACGAAGCGCTTCTTGTTTCTCCCGAAAGAATAATGAATGTACTAAAAGCTGAGCTTATCGATGTTAAAGGTAAATATCCAAATCCAAGAAAGACAAAAGTCGTAAAGGGTAAAGTTGGAGAAATTAGCGAGGAAGACCTTGTCGTAAGCGAACCTTGCATAATTACTATTTCACAAAGTGGGTACATCAAGCGCCTAAAAGAGGACGCGTACAGGAAACAGGGTAGGGGAGGAACCGGAGTAACCGGGGCTGCCTTAAAGGAAGAAGATCAGATCGCAATGGTTAAGTCCTGTAACACGCATGACTGGGCTCTATTCTTTACTAACACAGGCAAAGTATACAAACTCCGCATATGGGAAATACCCGAATATGCTCGCCAAGCAAAGGGCACACCACTAGTAAACTTTTTGAGCATTAAGTCCGAAGAAAGAGTAGAAGCATTTTTGGCAATTTCTAATGAAAAAATGAGCTCCGGAGATGGATTTGTATTTTTGGCAACAAAGTACGGTGTTGTAAAGAAAACAGAGCTAAGCCAATTTGACAATATTAGAGTATCTGGAATCATAGCAATTAATTTATCTCAAGACGACCGCTTAGTATTTGCTGAGCTAACAAGTGGTAAAGATGAAGTATTACTAACGACTGCCAATGGACAATCTATCAAATTTAGCGAAGACGCGGTAAGAGCAATGGGACGCAGTGCGGGTGGCGTAACCGGAATAAAAATGAAAGACGAAAATGACTTAGTTGTGGGGGCAATAGTAGTACCAGAAAAAGGCCATGAAAAACTGAATATTCTAGTAATTACACAAAAAGGCTACGGCAAAAAAACATCCCTTAAGGAATATAAGACGCAGAATAGAGCCGGTTCCGGCATATTAACGTACAAAGTAACCTCCAAAACCGGCTTGGTAGTCGCTGCAAGGGGCATCAGAAATGGTGAAAGCACGGATTTATTGATAGCAACTGAATCTGGCATGTTTATCAGAGTAGACGCCAAACAAGTACCGGTATTAGGTAGAGCAACCCAAGGCGTAAGACTAATCAAACTGCGCGAGGACGATAAAAGTACCTCAGTAGCCGTAATAGTGGCTCCGATTGAACAAGAATAGAATGCCTTTTTCCAAAGATATTTTAATAATAGACTTTGAAGCTACCGGTAACGATACTGAAAATGACGTGCCTGTACAGCTTGCGGCAATATTATTAGATAAGGATACTTTAGAAGAAAAGTCTTTCTTTAACTCGTTTATAAATGCCGACTATGAAAAGATTATGCCCATAGTCAGGTCAAAAATAAGTGCCACACCCCAAGACTTAGAAAAGGCTCCGGATATTGCCAGTGTAGCGACGGCTTTTATAGAAAAGTTTGGCTTTGATTACTTTTTATCCAGCTGGGTAACATGGCTTGATATGGCGATGCTCCAAAAAACAATGGATAGTATTGGCGTAGGAACAAGCAAATTTGACTACCACATTATAGATTTATGGCCGCTGGCCTATGTTTGGTTAATAAAGCACGGTTACATAGGAAAAACAAATTCTCAGGATATGTTTGAAGCGCTTGGCATAGTACGTAAT
>JBPOHY010000213.1:0-3732 GCA_052035055.1 candidate division WWE3 bacterium
TGCCTTTATACCGTCAACCCAGGTCCTTTATTTTTGCCGTAAACTCAACTTATTGACCCATATATTTTATTCTGCTAGAATCAGGCCCGTTACGGTTAATGACAAATACAAAGCAAGTGACAACAAAAGATGGGAAAGTATCGGAGGCCTTGCAAGCAGGTATGTTTAAGGTGGATATGGAAGATGAAACTGTTGCGTTGGCAACCATTTCTGGTAAAATGCGTAAGTTTCATATAAGAATTTTGCCTGGAGACAAAGTTAAAGTGGAGTTTTCTCCTCACGATCTAACTCGTGGCAGAATAGCTTATCGATATAGATAAAAGGAACATTATGAAAGGAACGCGCATCGCTAAAGCGATTCGCTCCATTTCAAAGAAATACTATGAAAGTAAGAGCATCAGTAAAAAAAATTTGTGAAAAATGTAAAGTTATAAGAAGAAGGGGTGTTGTTAGAGTGATCTGCGCAAGGTCGCCTAAGCACAAACAAAGACAAGGCTAAATCTATGGCTCGTTTTGCAGGTATTAACATTCCAGATGAAAAAAGATTAGTTATCGCACTAACGTATGTACACGGGGTAGGAAGGACTTCGGCCGAAAGAGTTATAAAAAAGGCTGGACTAAATGAAAGTATTAGGGTAAAAGATTTAACTGAAGCTGATTTAGCCTCTTTACAAAAAACAATTACAGAATTGGAACTACCAATCGAGGGTGAATTACGAAGAATAGTTAGACAAAACATAAGACGTCTTCAAGAAATAAAATCTTACAGGGGCACAAGACATAAAAATGGGTTGCCCGCAAGAGGACAAAGTACTAAGCGAAATGCTAGAACACGAAAAGGTAAAAAGAAAACAGTTGGAGGCATGAAAAAGAAACTAGCGAAGAAGTGACGTTCGCTACGCTCACTACCTCTCTTGCTTTGCAAGAGAGTAGCGCATAATTTAAAGAATCTATGGCAGACGAAAAAAAGACAATAAAAACTAAATCAAAAAAGGCTATTAAGAAAATAATCCCATCTACCGGGAGAGTTTACATTACTGCAGGTTTTAACAATACTATTGTCACCATAACCGACTCAGAGGGTAACGCACTATTTGCGGGAAGTTCCGGAGCATCAGGGTTTAAAGGGTCCAGAAAATCCACTCCATACGCCGCCACTAAGGCCACCGAAATAGTAGCAAAGAAAGCAGCTGAGGTAGGACTAAAAGAGGTATCTGTGGTTGTTAAGGGTCCAGGAATGGGAAGAGTCCCAGCAATTAAAGCTTTAAAAACTGGCGGTTTAAATGTAATTTCAATTAGTGACTCTACACCGGTTCCACATAACGGTTGTAGACCAAAAAAGAAACGAAGAGTTTAAAAAGGAAGTATTAGTAAATATAATATATGGCAAGATATAAAGGACCAAAATGTAAATTATGCAGACGCGAAGGCGAAAAGCTCTATTTAAAAGGAGCTAGGTGCCATGGTGAAAAATGTGCAATAAATAAGCGCCCTTACGCCCCAGGACAACACGGCAATGCCAGAACACGCACATCTGAATATGGCAAGCAATTGCGTGAAAAACAAAAAGCAAAGAGAATTTACGGAATTTTAGAAAAACAATTTAGAAAATATGTAGACTTAGCATTCAATACTAAAGGTGTCACTGGTGAGGAATTATTAAAGCATCTAGAAGCTAGATTTGATAATATGGTCTATAGAAGTGGCTTCGCTGTTTCTAGAGCTCAAGCAAGACAATATATAAGGTCTGGGTTCTTTACTATTAATGACAATGTGGTTACAATTCCAGCTTACGAGTTAAAACCCGGAGATGTGTTGAAACCGGTAGATTTTAGTAGAATACACATTCGCGAGGGCTTTGCTCTTCCAGACTGGATTGAAGCTAATGTAAAGGAAAAACACATTAAGCTTATACAACTACCATCTTTGGAAAATAAACTAGAAAACGTCAATGTTCAGTTAATAATTGAATATTACTCAAGGTAATAATTTAAGGAGAAAATATGATCATTACAGCTAACGATCTTAAAGTAAATACAGTATCAGAAAAAAATAATGTCGGTGTATTTGAATTTGAGCCTTTACCAAAGGGCTTTGGGTACACTCTCGGCAATACTTTGCGAAGAGTTTTGATGACCTCATTAGAGGGCGCCGCAGTAACTCAAATAAAGATAAAAGGAGTCGACCACCAGTTTTCAACCATTCCTGGCGTAAAAGAAGACGTCGTAGAAATAATTTTGAATCTAAAACAACTTAGATTTAAGCTTCATAGCAAGGATCCCGAAGTGGCCACCATTAAAGTCTCTGGCCAAAGAGATGTTACCGCCGAGGATATTGAAACCACTGCGGATATTGAGTTAATAAACACCGATTTGCACATTGCCACGCTAACCGACAAGAATGCAAAATTTGAAATGGAATTGATTATTGAGCACGGAACCGGATACTCCCCTATGGAAGATCGAGAAACTCAAAAAGTTGGCGTTATAGTCATTGATTCTATATTTTCTCCAGTAATTGCAGCAAATATGAGAGTAACAGAAACCAGGTCAGGCGCCAGAACCGACCTAGACAAATTGATTTTAACAGTCGAAACCGACGGAAGTGTAAAGCCATCTGTGGCAGTAATGCAGGCTGCAAAAATATTATTTGAGTTCTTTCATGCCCTAGCCAGTTGGAATGAAAACGTTCCTCCAATTGAAAATGCACTAAGCGCAACAACAGCTGCCGAAGACAAGGCATCACTAGAGGCAAATACAATAGCTATCGACGATTTACCACTAGCAACAAGAACCGTAAATGCTTTAAAGAAGCACGGTATAGACAACCTTGCACAACTTGCAGCTCTCGGCGATGAAGAATTAGCAGATATCAAAAACCTTGGAGAAAAATCATTAACAGAAATCAAAAAATTATTAGAAAAAGAAGGTTTAAAGAAATAAGGAGTACCTTCAAATGAGACACCGAGTTAAAAGAAAATTACTCAATAGAGACGTAGACCACCGAAAAGCTCTAATTAGAAACATGAGCATGTCTCTAATAATGCATGAAAGCATTAAGACAACGCTAACAAAGGCAAAGTATATTAAACCTAGAGTGGAAAAGTTGATTACTAAAGCTCGTAAAGGAACTGACTTTACTACAATTAAGTTGTTAGAAAAAGAACTTGGGTCTCAAAGTAGCACAAAAGAAGCTATTAGAAAACTAGTAACCGACCTGGGGCCAAGATACGCCAATCGTTCTGGTGGGTATACTCGCATAGTCAAAACAGGTAATAGGGATGGCGACAACGCCCCAACAGCAAGACTAGAGCTAGTAAAAGAAAAGCCGGCTAAAGAAGCTAAAACAAAAGCCGAAGCCAAAAAATCTATGGAAGTAGTTAAGGAATAAATATGAAGAGAACATTTACACCTACACAATCAAAAATTGAAAGAAACTGGCACGTAATAGATGCTAGCGGAAAAATACTAGGTAAGCTTGCTGTAGAAGCAGCAAAAGTGCTAGTCGGTAAAAACAAGGCCACCTACACACCAAATATAAATGTTGGCGACAAAGTAATTGTGGTAAATGCATCAAAAGTAGATGTTACTGGTAGAAAATTTACAGACAAAAAGTACTTTAGATATACAGGTTTTCCAGGTGGAATTAAAGAAATGACAATGCAGCAAATGTATGAAAAGAATCCTGCAAGGATAATAAAAACAGCAGTAAATGGAATGCTACCAAAAAACA
>JBPOHY010000156.1:0-4144 GCA_052035055.1 candidate division WWE3 bacterium
GCTGTCAAAACCCGACGCAGTACTAACGGAAACTATTACAAATATCTTGGGTAAAGAAGCCACTTGGTATAAAACCCTCAGACTTACTGGGTATTGGTTAGTAGCTCAAAAGGACTATTTTTATAATGTAAAAGAGATAGCCTTAATGCAACAGTTAAGCGCGTACTTCCCCTTTATAATATGTGTGGGGGTTACTATAGCAATGGTAAAGAAGAAACCGACGGTGGCAGCCATCTTAGGCATAGGGCTAGTTATAGCTACGGTACTTGCAACAGCATCAACATTCTCAAACAGCATATATTTTTATCTCATGTTCCAATCACCTATCAAAAGTTTTGGTTGGTTATTCCGAGAATATGATAAATTTGGGATTCTTATATCCTTTTTTTACTCAATATCTATTTCTATATTTATTTACTGGGCTTATGAATTTAGGAAGTCTAGACTGATACCATCTCTCATAGTTATAACGGCCTTGGCATCAAATATGTATTTTTTTGGCCGGAATATAAAGCAAAACTACACTCCTCAGCAAATACCCGATGACTTTGCTAACATCGTTCAGTTACTAAAAGAAGACAAGGAGGAATTTAATACCGTATGGTTCCCGGGCACCGAAAAGCCCGTGTGGTCCAATACAAAGGACGTAAGATATATCCTCTCGACAATGGTATCTCCAAAACCAAACTTAGCGGTAAGATCAGACCTAATAAGCTATATAGAATACCTATTTAAAGAGGACCATATATATAGTCATGATATAGGACGGGCTCTCGACTTGGTGGGGGTAAAATATCTGGTAATTAGAAAGGACGCTAGCTTATTCGGCAGCTTTACACTAAATGAAAAGCTAGACTTACAACAAAATCTTGAGGAAATGGCAGAAACAAAAAATCTCTTAGTCTACCGCAACAAAGCGTTCACCGGCCTAGCCAAAATATACGAAAATAAAATAATAATGGACGAGGGGTTAGAGTCTCTTGCAACACTAACCAAGTTTGAGCAAGAAAAGAAAATATCTGTTGATAAAAGTTTTCTTGAATACACAGACAAACCATCGCAAATAGATACAAAGGATAAGACATACGTTTCGAGTAACACAGAAATTGGCTTAAACTCTGCGATAGATAAATATTCAAACAAGTTCATATTCCCTGCAAATTATGTGACAAAAAAGGACGATGGTAACCCTGGCGAATGGAAACTAGCCTCTTTGGAAAACCTAGCTCACGCCGAAAGCGACTTCTTTTTCAGAAATTTGGGACTAAGTATTAGTCAATTTGATTATAGCAATATGATTATTCTGTCCCGAGACGGCTGGCAAAAAAAGGATCCAAACTACAAAGCACAAGTATTTATTAAACCAAGCTTTTTTGACCACCCAAATCTTAAATACGCAGAAGACACCATTCAATACAAATCTACCCAAACCGATTTTGACTACGAATGGAACATTATAAGAAGTAACGTATTTGACATAGATAAAATAAGGGCTTTAGAAATAAAGCTAAAACAAGAAGTAGACCCAGAGCTGGTGCCCCACTACAAGCTATATACCTACAACGAGAATATGGAAGTAAAAAGCATAACGTTTTTATACTCTAACGAAAAAGACATTGTAAGCCAAATAGTGAAAATCCCACACGAAGCTAAGTTTGCAGACTTCAGTATATGGACCCTATCAAAGCCTGGCTCCGAGTATTCCTATAAATTAAGAGATTTTGAGATAGCCGATACCAGTAATAACGTAATGCCTATTAGCATTGACTTGAAGGCGAAAAACTCTTGTACAAGTAACTGCGTAGTATGGGCGCGAGTACTTAAAAGTGACATCGGCGGAATTATGGACATTAAGATGAACGACCAAAGCTTTAGAACATACACAAAAATAGAACAAACCTCCGAAATACACGAAGATGAGAGCTTTAAATGGCATAAGGTTGCCGAACTTCCAAACTTAACCGAAGACCTAAATATACAAGTTTCGAATGTAGAGGGTTTCAATGCGGTAAATGCACTGGTTATTCTTGACGCATCAGAGCAGGCAGAGTTAACGGCCAACGCAACTAAAATAAATGAGCAGGCAGTTAGTTTGGCTGCATCTACCGAACCATTGCAACCGACGGACTACACAGATAAACCTACTGTTAGAACTAGACAAGTCAATCCAAGCAAATACGAGATCGAAGTGCTAAACACCAAAGGCAAGGACTTGGTGCTGGCGTTTTCTAAACCGTTCAATAAAGGGTGGGGGTTAAAGGCAAACAATACTAGCTTAAATATAGAGTCTACAGGCGTAGTAAATGGTTATATAAATGGCTGGAAGCTTAAAAACACACAGGACGGAGTGTACACAGTAGAGTTCAAACCTCAAGAAAGCTTTAATATTGGAGTAAAAATAAGTTTAGCAACGCTGGCCTTATTAATTGTTTACTTGATAGCCGAAAGAGTAGTAATAGCCTCAACACCTAAATCCAAATCCCAAGGGTAGTATTTGTCAGATAGTAAAGCCCGTCCAGAAAAAGATTTGTTAATAAGGTGCTCAAAAACCTGAGTTGATTTATCCCACGAAAATGCTTTTGCCCAAAGCACGGCATTGTCCCCCAACGAGTTACGCAATAAAGGTTCCTCGATGAGCAGGCGAACCTTTTTTATATAATCAGCAGTATCCTCAGCCAAAAACCCAGTTACATTGTCCTTTATGGAATCTCTAATACCTGGGACGTCAAAACCAACACACGGGGTACCGCAAGAAGCAGCTTCTAGTACAGTAATACCCCACCCCTCACGTAAAGAAGGCATTACAAACAACCAAGCCTGTTGCATTAATTCCCACTTTTCCTCCTCCGAAACCTGTCCCAAAATACTGACTTGGGATTGCAAACCCTGTGCCCTAACGTACTCAGCAACATTGTCCTCATGATCGCCAGTCCCACCAATCACCAGCCTGAGGTCCTTAAAGGTTCCAGACAGGCTTTTTACGGCGTCCAGAGCTATTTCTAGGCGTTTATATGCTTTTACCCTCCCCAGATACAGTAGAGTTGGAGTCGCCGATTTTGGGACCTTTTGACCTACCCTAGAGGGTATGGAGTTATATGCCAGATATATGTTCTTGTCCCAAAAACCTATCTTTTTTAGGTCCCGCATACTCGAAGGAGATACGGTGACAACAGGCGTCCAGATATACACAAGCGGCATTAAGGCGGATTCTATAAAGTAACCAACCACCGAAAAAGGAAAGCGGACCTGCTTAAACCACTGATTCTTATGGACATGGTGCAGTACCATTAATTTAGGTTTGCGCGTATATAAAGGAGTAAAGAAGGGCAACCCATTTTCAACGTCTATTATAAAATCGGTATTAAAACAAAAATACAACATGTAGTACACAAAGGCCCAAATATAAACCGTGTAAACCCCTCCCTTTCTAAAAATTTTCACGCCGTCTATTTCGTCTACTTCCGATAAATTACCCGGCTTTGATGTAAACAATGTAACTCTATGCGTTTTAGCCAAGCGTTTTGCTATTTCGTGAACGTATATCTCGGACCCTCCCCGCTCCGGATGCTTAACGTCACGCCACGCAAAAATAAGAATATTTTTTTCTTGTGGAGTTCGTTTTTTGGGAGATACGTAGTTTAGTAGCCAAAAAACTCCTTGGTGCAGGTAATGCGATAGCTCAAGTAATTTAAGGCTAATTAGCTCTATGGGAACTTCTATGAGAGCTTGTTGCAGTTTATATTTAGAACCCGCCTTCTCTGCCCACTTTACAGGGCGCTCCAGAATAGTGAAATTGAGATATCGCGCAACTAAAAGCAGATTAACGTCAAAAGCCCAACCAGTGTTTGTAAGCTTTTTTGCAATGTCTTGGGCGGCCTTTCTTTTAAAGACCTTTGCGCCGCACTGGGTGTCTTTGTAAGGTAAATTGAATAGTAGCTTAACTAGAATATTGAAAACACGTGCCAAAGTACGTCTTTTTAGGCTAAATTTACCGGTGCCATCAAAACGGTTTCCAATAACTCCATCCAACCAGGACGTTTCATATATAAAGTTAAATAGGTTGAATACTTCCGAAGGCGCTATAGCACCGTCAGCGTCTACAAAACTGACATACTCGCCGGTGGCATTAGAAAACCCAAGAGCC
>JBPOHY010000119.1:0-6221 GCA_052035055.1 candidate division WWE3 bacterium
AAAAAATACATTAATTTGTTCAAATGTCGTTGCGGGACTGTAATTAATGTTTTAAATCCCTACCCCAAAAATTTCACGACCGTGAAAATAAAATAGCCGAGGTTTTACTCAAGGAAATAAATTATAGAATCAAATTTTTAGTTGATGTCGGCCTAGGGTATTTAACTTTGGGTCGTGCTTCTGGTCACCTGTCTGGTGGGGAGGCCCAAAGAATCAGACTCGCTTCTCAAATAGGGTCTGGACTGTCCGGAGTCTTGTATGTATTAGACGAGCCCTCTATAGGGCTACACCAGCGCGACCAGGGTAAGCTAATTGCTACTTTAAAACATTTGCGCGACCTTGGTAATACTGTTTTAGTTGTAGAACACGATACCGAAACTATGCTCGAAAGCGACTACATATTTGACTTTGGCCCTGGTGCTGGCTCTCATGGCGGTAAAGTCACTGCAGAAGGTACTCCTGCGGAGCTGCTAAAAAACCCCGAATCTCTAACAGGCTTATATTTGTCTGGAAAACGAGTTGTAGGGCAAAACGGCAGTAAAGAAAAAAGGGAACTAGACCGTGTATTAGAGGGGGAGGCAAATAAAAAATTAATAAAAGAGATTGATGGAAAATTTTTGTCGGTAAAGCAGGCTACGGGGAGGAATTTAAAAAATGCATCTTTGCAGATACCCTTAGGAAAGTTAACTTGTGTAACAGGTGTATCTGGTAGTGGAAAATCTACTTTGGTTATGGATACATTTCACAGAGCTTTGCGCCAGCACTTTGGTCTAAAAAATGATGAAAGACCGGAGCCTTTTGAAGTACTTGATGGTGTCGAAAATATAAGCAAAGTTATTGCAATAGATCAAACTCCAATAGGTAGGACACCAAAGTCTAATCCAGCTACTTATACAAAAACTTTTGACTTAATACGCGAGCTATTTGCCCAAACAGAAGAAGCTAAAATTAGAGGTTATAAAGCAGGTAGATTTAGTTTTAACGTAAAGGGTGGTAGGTGCGAAGCTTGTTTGGGGGAAGGTCAGATTAAAATAGAAATGCAATTCATGCCCGATGTTTATGTAAACTGTGAGGTTTGTAAGGGCAAAAGATATAACCGAGAAGCTCTTGAAATTTACTTCAAAGGCAAAAATATTAGCGATGTTTTGGACATGACTGTTGAGGAGGCCATGAAATTTTTTGAAAATATTCCTTCTATTGCGCGCAAGGTAGAAACTATGTGGGATGTAGGGTTAGGTTATATTAAGTTAGGGCAGCCCGCACCTACAATGTCTGGTGGAGAGGCGCAAAGGGTTAAGTTGGGGCTAGAGTTGTCAAAGCAGGCGACTAGTTCGACCTTATATATTTTAGATGAGCCTACGACTGGCTTGCATTTTGCCGACCTAGAAAAGCTCATAACCATAATGAAGAGACTAACGGCTCGTGGTAATACTGTAATTGTTATAGAGCATAACCTAGATATTATAAAAAATGCTGATTATATTGTAGACCTAGGCCCCGAAGGTGGGGATGCTGGTGGTAAGGTTATATTTTCCGGCACGCTACCTCAACTTTTGACGGAAAAGAATAGTTACACAGCGCAAGCGTTGCGTGCGAGTTTATAGCTTTTTTCTTTTAGAAATTCTATACCCAATACCAAATATAACTATTGATGAAATTACTGTGCCTATGACTTTGGATGGGGGATTTGCGCTATTCACTCTGAGTTTCTCCTTTGTGTAAACTATTGCTTGAGTTTTTTCCTCGTCGTTTGAATTTTTATACTTTATTTGGCTGACGCCCCTATCAAGGTATAGACTAGTGATTTCCCCAGGCAAAAGTTTTTCACCTTGGACAGCATAAATATAAGTAGGTCCTTCATTTTTTACTAGATATTTATCTTTTTTCTTAAAGATTTGTAGGGGATTAACATTTATTTCCTTTTTGAACACTAAGTATTGTTCAAAATCTGACTCCTGGTCTGCTTCGGCAAATTCTACTGATACTAGATTTTTCTTGTTTTCTGCAGTTGCGAAGTCGCTAAAATGATATGTCCCGGCTGGTAACGGTTGTTCAGAACTTAATCCTTTTGTAACAAACACAAAATGGTTGTTATCCAGCTTAGTAAAATAATCTAGTCCTGAAGTATTTCCCCATGTTGGGTCTACTGGTACCCAACCATAATTAGGGTCGTAGTATTCAGGCCAGGCATGTAAAAAATCTCCTTCACTTAATTTAATAGATAAGGGTAACTTATTTTCTGGGGTGTTGCTGAGTGCATACCCGTTTAGTTCTCGTGAAGGGATGCCCATTGCCCTTGCCATCGCAATGAATAGATCTGTAAATTCCATACATGCCGCCGGAGCCTCTGCGGTAAGTGCTTTGAGAGCACCGTTTCGCTCAACAGCGTCTTTTTTAGATAAATCCAAGTCGTATTTTAGATGCTCGACTATAAAGTTGTATATTTTTTGAGCATTTTGCGAGGCATTTTCATCTGTATTTAGCAGCTCATTTTTTAGAGATTGTATTTCTGGGGCGTCAACCTCCCAATATTTTTGCGTGGATGTGTACGTCTCTTTTATATCCTTTGGGATATCACTTAACTTGCCCCCGCCATCGACCTTAATCTGTTGTCCTACCAGTCTTGCCGACCCTATAACCTCTACTTCCATCCTGCTTTTTGGTTTGAGCACATACTCTGCCATAAAGTTACCGTCTGCATCTTCGTATACCCTAACGGGTTCCGGCAAAATTGATTTGTAGCTGGTGTTTTGTCGACGCGGAATATCTGGAGGTAATGCTAGCTTGTTTACGGTGGCAAAAATCTCGTCGTTTTGGAGTTGGTATATCAGCTTAAAATTTACTCTTTGATATTTTCCAAAGCTCGCCGATATACCTTGGCTATTTAGAATTTCCTTATTAAATTCAAGGATATATTGCCCGTTTTCATGTTGTTCAGTTATTGGCTGTGGTGACACAAAGATTTTGGGACCGTATGTGTCAGGAACGTTGAGCGTTATATTATATGTTTTTGCTATTTCTAGCCCGCCAGCTTTAGGTATATTAATGTTGTAGACTTCCCCGACCTTACTGGCTATATCTTTGGTTTTATAGCTAAAAGTAAATTCATTGCTTCTGTCCTTACCTACTACGTTTTCATTAAAAAGAGCCTTTATTGTCGTCATATCGTTTTCAGTGGTTTGAGTTATTTCCATCTCACCTTCTTTGTCACGGGCAGAGACCTCGTAAATTTGCATTTGTTTTACCTGTAACGAGTAGCTTGTGGCTGTAACATCGTCCTTAAGATTGGTTATTTTTACCTTTTGATTTACTAATGTTTCTGAATTTTGGTTAATGGTGTATTCAATATTGTAATCCGTCGAAAACTGTTCCAACGCCGCGGCTATAGGTATTAGGCTCCAAAACAGAGCCACAAATACTGCAAGCTTATAAAACCGTATTTTGTGCATTATTTTTTGCATCCAGTCTATTTTATAAGCATAGGGGCAAAAGTGCTAATTTTACTCTTTATTTGCTATAAGGTATAATAGGTTTAATTAACTCGATATTAAAATTCTTATCAGTGTCTAAAGGAGAAAACAATGTTGGATTACCTAGACAATTCCTTACGGTTGTTACTGGCTTTGATCTCTGTTGGCTTTGGTATTGGTGCCTTTTTGTATACCGTATTTGGTTTCGCCAATAACAATTTAGATTGCATAAAGTTTGGTGTAGGGGGTTTTATCCTAATGTCTGCTGCGATGCTTCTGGGTTCATACGTTACCCCTCGTGGTAGTACCTTTGACCTGTTAGGTGCCTTATCGCAAGGAAATAGCATCGTTGACGTTTTTAGTTGGGGTATATTAGCCATCTCGTTCTTGGGGTTGATGTACTCGGTCTGGGCTTTCTTTTTTGGCAAAGATTGGGCAAAAGAACGAGCGCCTCGCATGGCTTTTTTGTTTTCTGCACTTTGGGTTGTAACGGTGTTAACTCAATGCGTTGCTATCTTG
Source organism: candidate division WWE3 bacterium (assembly GCA_052035055.1). GTDB lineage: Bacteria > Patescibacteriota > WWE3 > UBA101185 > UBA10185 > JBPOHY01. The sequence goes on from JBPOHY010000119.1 coordinate 3,990, forward strand.
TTGGGACAATAAAGGAGTCGCAATGTCTCAGTTTACCTTTTTAGATTTTTTTACGTTAGTCACCTGGCTAGCCTTTGGGTATTTGGCGCTTACTTTTTATACTCAGGGCGTACAGTCCAAGAGTAATCTTGTGCTTTTGATGGGTAAAGTGGGGTTGGAGTGGTTTGTTGTTGTTACAATTCTGGCTTCGGTTTCATCTACCTTAAGAATTACTCTTGGTGATGCAAACAGCTTGTTGGTTACGGGAGCTTTGCGGGATTTGGTTGAAGGGCATCCATTAGCGGTGGTTATGAACCTTGCATTTGCTGGCATGTCTGTGGTTTTGTCTGTATCTGGGTTTTGGCGGGCAATAAAAAGATATACGCCGGACGAGCAACTTGAAGCTTTAGATGCATATATAGTGTTGTGGGTACTTATGTTTGTGCCGGTTTTTGAGAGCATTGATGTCTTAGCCAGCTATTTAGTTTAGATTTTATTGTATTGGGTACGTATTTACTAAATCAAGTATACGTACCCATTTTTTTTGAGTGTTAAAATGTTTTTGTGAAAACGTTAAAAGACATAAGCCTCCTAAAGGATCTTCCACTCTTGCCGGGTGTCTACCTGTTTAAAGACATTAGTGGCAAAATAATTTATGTCGGTAAAGCCAAGAGCTTGCGAAATCGAGTTTCTTCTTATTTCCACAATGATATCAGCCTGGGTATAAAAACACAGGCGTTGGTTGGACGTGTTAAGGAAATTGATTACATAGAAACTTTATCAGAGCTTGAAGCATTAATACTCGAGGCGGAGTTGATAAAAAAACACCGTCCCAAATATAACATTGCCCTAAAGGATGATAAGTCTTATCTCTATATTGTCTTTAGAAATGAGTTATTAAAAGTAGATGACAAAAAAGTTTTGATACCTAAGGTCATTACCGCTCGTAAATCTGATTTGTTGCCAAAAGACGAAGTTTTTGGCCCTTACCCAAATTCAAATACTGCTAGATATATTGTTAAAATTTTAAGAAAAATATTTCCATACAGAGATTGTTCTGCAAGTAAATTTTCTAGGCATCAAAAGCTTAAACGTCCTTGTTTGTATGGCCATATAGGCCTATGTCAGGCTCCGTGTACTGATGCTATTAGTGTCGATGACTACAAAAAAGACCTAGTACGTATAAAAAAGCTACTACGTGGTAACAGGTCCACTTTGGTTCGCGAATTCGAAAAGCAAATGACACAAGCTTCTAAAAATATGGAATACGAGAGCGCAGCGTATTACAGGGATATCCTAAAGAAACTAGACTATGTTAGGGCCAACTATAAGTCGGCCGAGAAATATATAGAGAACCCAAACCTAACCGAAGATTTAGCAGACCAGTCTCTATTGAGCCTAAAAAGTAATATTCCCTTCTTGACTAATTTGCCGTCAAAAATAGAGTGTTATGACATCTCTAATATTTCTGGTAAAGAGGCTGTTGGGTCGATGGTCGTTGCTACTAATGGTGCTATAGATAAATCACAGTACAAAAGATTCAAGATAAAACTCGAATCGGAACCAAATGATTTTGCGATGATGTGTGAGGTACTCGAACGTCGTCTTACTAATGGATTAGAAAATAAAGCTGGTTGGACTATGCCCGACCTAATTGTTTTAGACGGCGGAAAGGGGCAGCTATCAGTGGTCCGGGAGCTGATGCAACGCCTTAACGTAGTCATACCGACTATTGGCCTAGCAAAGAAAAAGGAAACAATAGTCATGTTTGCGGGTGACACTTTTGAGGAACTCAATCTTTCATTGGACGACGAGGGGCTAAAATTATTAATTAGGCTTCGTGACGAGGCACACCGTTTCGCGCAAAGATATCACCACCATTTAAGACTTAAAAAGTTAAGAGTATAATGCGTTAAGATGAAGGCCATACTGAGACCATTTGTATTTGTTTTTATTTCTTTTAAAGTAACCCAATACATTATTGGCGGCTTTGAGTTTTTCCTTCCTATTTCGGCATTATTGCTTATAGTCGCAATATCCATACTGTATTTTGCCATGCCGGGCATTTTAGGCATTGTAGGTCTTCCCAGGGACGGGGTAGGTTACTTGATTTTGTCGTTTATCCTCACTGGCCTAATGATGTACATTCTTACGGTCTTTATACCTGGTTTTTCTATTGTCTCTACAACCATATCTCAGTTGAAAATTTTTGGGTTTGTGCTACCATCTAAAAACTTAACAGTTGTTTGGGCT
>JBPOHY010000159.1:0-4054 GCA_052035055.1 candidate division WWE3 bacterium
GTCAGTGCCCAAACTGTGGTTTGTGGAACACTCTTGTAGAGTCAACTGTTATTAAATCCTCTCAGAATTCCATAACCCCTACCAGAATTAGTTCAGCAAAGCTTATAAATTTAAAAGACGTTGCGCCTTCTGACTACCAACGAGAGAGTTCTAACATATCCGAACTAGATAGAGTTCTGGGTGGGGGGTTTGTACCTGGTCAGGTTATCATGCTAGCTGGGGAGCCAGGGGTTGGTAAGAGTACCCTTCTTACTCAATTAGCCAAGAGTTTGGATAAATCTAATAAGCAGGTGTTTTATGTTTGCGGAGAAGAAAGTGTATCCCAAATAAAAATTAGGACAACAAGGATGGGTTATGACGGAAGAAATATGACAATGTTACCAGAAACCGATGTCGACGCTATTTTAGGGTCTCTCTATTCCAGCTCAATGAATATTTCACTTGTCATAGTTGACTCCATACAAATGTTATATACGAGTGATGTCGCAGGATTAGGCGGGTCACTGTCTCAAATACGGGCTAGTGCAGCTAAGCTTATTGAATATGCGAAAAAACAGTCCATTCCCGTCATATTAGTTGGTCATGTTACAAAAGAAGGTGTAATAGCTGGCCCAAAGGTTCTTGAGCACATGGTAGACACGGTTTTGTATTTAGAAGGTGATAGTCAGCACATGTTTAGAATCCTTAAAGCCAGTAAAAATAGGTTTGGACCTGTATCAGAAGTAGGGATTTTTGAAATGAATGAGCTTGGCATGACCGAAGTTCTAAACCCTTCAGAGCTTTTTTTAGAGGACCAAAACTATACTAGCCCGGGTACTTGTGTTACAGCCATTATGGAGGGGTATAGGCCAATTCTATTTGAGGTGCAAGCGTTGACTGTAAAGTCCGCTTTTGGCTTTCCTAAAAGAACAACCAGTGGGTTTAGCATGAATCGTTTACAACTGCTACTTGCCCTACTCGAAAAACGATGTGGGTTACATCTGGGGGAATTTGACGTATATTTGAACATCGCAGGTGGTTATAAAATTACAGAATATTCGGCTGATTTAGCAGTATGTATTGCGGTGGCGTCTTCGGTTAAGGGGGTACCGGTAAAAAACAGCACTGTAGCCTTTGGTGAATGTTCTTTGTCGGGGTTCCTGCGAAAAGTTACTTTTGAACAAAAGCGCACGGATGAAGCAAAAAAGCTTGGTTACAAGAACGTAATTAGTGCTTCTAAGACAAAGAGGATAGATCAGGCTGTTTTACAGGCTTTAGAGTCCAAGTAATTTATAACTCCTACTGTTAGAATTTGGTTAGATATGGTTCAAAATATTGACTCAAAAAAGCAAATAAAGAGTAATAGGTGGGATATTTTCACTAGTGCAGATTCTGATGTCGCCGATATGGATATTGGTGTCACAACCAGAGCCTTTTTGTCTGCGGTACTGTTTTTACTTGGTTTTGGGCTCTCAAACTCGTTTTATTTTAAAGAGAATCCATTACTTGGTATTGCCTATCTCGCCGAGGTGCTTATTTCTATTGTCCTTGCAGTTATTGGCTTTTATATAATACCCACGTATTTTGTTAAGTTAAGGTATTGGGCCGAGAATCTAATTGTTAACACAGTTTACGAAATAGTATCCAACTTTTGGGATATGCAGACTACTAGAATAAATTCCAAAAAACGAGATAAACAAAAAAAGAAAGCTCAGGACGAAAATAGAAAGCTGAAGGAAACGCTTCTTAACAGTTTGGTTATAGATACTTCGGTACTCATTGATGCGCGGATCTTAGATATAGTAAAGGCAGGTTTCATGGATTCCCGTTTAGTTATCCCAACCTCGGTTATTAATGAACTCCACCTAATCTCTGACAATCAGGACAGATTAAAGCGCGAAAGGGGTCGTCGTGGCCTAGATACTATTAAAAAGCTAAAGGATGTTACCAAGGTTTTTGTTACCGCTACCAAAAGTAGTGAAAAGGGTGTAGACGCGCAGATTATTGACTTTGCAAAGAAAAATAAACTAAAGATTGTTACCCTAGATTTTAATCTAAATAAGGTGGCTAAGGCTTCGGGTTTAAAGGTACTAAATATTAATGACCTCGTTGATGCCGTGAAACTAAGTGTAATACCGGGAGATAAGCTTACAGTAGAAATTATTCAGCCCGGTAAGGAAAAAAAGCAAGGAGTTGGATATATGCCAGACGGCACAATGATTGTCGTAGAGGGTGCTATGGCCCTCGTAGGAGAAACTCTAGATACCACAGTTACCAGGGTAATACAAAGTAGCGCTGGAAAGATCGTTTTTGCCGAGATGATAAAGAAAATCGCCCCACAAGAGGCGACATAAAAAGCGGCAACCGTCGAGCGATTTTCTCTTCGAACAACCCCACATAATAAATTAAGTGGAATAAGTTCATGCTTCTGGACAGGAGAAGCAGATATACCCAGCCTAGGATAATTAACATACCTTTACAAGCGACGAAGATTGGAGAATGCGGAGTAATTTGTCATGTCAAAGGCATAAAATTCTATACTTGCTAATGTTCGTTGTTCAATACTTACACGCCCAAAAATAGCCAAATGAAGTTTCCGCAGACTAATGTCTGGGGAAACTTCTTTCTTTGCGGGTAAGAGCTTCGCTCGTTCCGTTGCAGAAATAACCCATTGACCAAACCACGATCCTATAGTATAATTCGGCGGTTAATATGATTTAAGAACTTCTTAATCATTGGAGTTTTTAAATTAATCTTCAAATTATTATTACTGTTTCAACCGTCGGCAATTTATTGTTGTACTGGTTGTATTTGAGGGTTAAAAATTTGTAGAACTTTGACAATTCAATTGTCGTTTAAAACACCCTGTAAATTTATTTATGTGGTGGGGGACCCATTTTGCCTATGAAACTGTAGCACGCCATTAAGTTGTGCTTCGTGGGCGATATGGGTTTCCTGCCACCTTGTTTTTAGTCTTATGCGTCGTCTTTTGATGTATGTATTTGGTTAATAACATGAGGAACTCGATTTCTCCCGTGCCTTGCACTCAAAAGCTTTGAGAAAGCGCCTTCGCCAAGGTTGTATAATTAAGGTTTTGTGCTCGGCTGAGAAATTTGACCTGTTGTGTAGTGGTTACATAATAGGTCCTTGACCCTTTCTTTCAGTGACTCGCTTGTATGACTCGGCGACTATGGATTTGCATTTTTGTAAAGTCATAGGTGTTCTACAAGCAAACTCTTGAGTTACTGTTAATATCGCTACTATTAGTAATTTATCCTAAAGGAGCGACGCGGAAGTTAGAGTAGAGTTCTCTAGCAGATTGTTACATGGGTGTAGCTATCAATAATCTTGTTGTATTAACAAAACAAGGTTGACTGGTTTTTATTTCAAGGCGCTAGCTTTGGATTATTTTTATCAGTATAAAAGAAAAATATCACTAAGTACCTTATGGAGGTGTAGCGCATGGTAGATACTATAAAACGTAAATTCCATGAGATTAGAGAATTGCTTAGCACCTCTGAGTATTGGGCTGGGTTTACTTCGGCGATTGTTGTTATGACAATTGTTGCCATGCTTATAACTGGAGTTCCTTCGCAACTTATACTTGGTTTGCTAATTGCATCCCTTGTGCTGACGGCACTGTATATTTTGCTAACTTCGTTATTTTGGCTAGTGAAGAAGATCTGGGCTCAGATTAGACGTGTTTTGCAAAAAATGCTTTCGTTAATTCAACCTTTATTACCAAAGAGGTTCCAAAAGAAAACCTCACGGAGGATACAAATGTCTGCTGTAAGAAACCAAACTTGGCGTGATGGTCTTTTTAATACCCTTATGGGGCGAAACAAAGACGTCGCTACATGGTTAAATTCACCGCAAATTGCTCCCTATGGAGAAATCATTATTCTAAAGATAGGTGGCGTTGGTGACTTAGGAAAGGAATACGTGCGGCTTTTTCGCAAATTCCCGGAACTTCGTGACTTTATCACCGTTGTTGTTGTTGATTTTGACTTGGGGTACGGTGAGTTCGAGAATGACCCGTCCAAGGATTCAAAATCCACTGTGGGTAAAAAGGAAC
>JBPOHY010000009.1:0-1651 GCA_052035055.1 candidate division WWE3 bacterium
AATATTAACCCAACAGCATCATCAGTAATTTAAAAAATTTTTAGAAAATACAAAAATAAAAATCGAGCTATGTACCGGATATAACAAACTAAAAACAAACGACTGGGATATTTTAATTGGTACACATGCACTACTTCACTCAAAAGAAACATACAACAACATCGGCTTAGTAATAATTGACGAACAACATCGCTTTGGAGTTGAACAAAGAGGCAAAATTATAGAAATGACAAACGACAAACACAAACCACATTTTCTAGCCATGACAGCCACACCAATACCACGGACCCTCGCGCTAACGATTTTTGGCGACCTAGACATTGTTGCCTTAAAAGAACATCCTCACAAAGAACGGGATATATCAACAAAAGTTTTAGGGATTTCGCAACGTGAAGAGGCCTACAAATGGATACGTGAAAAAAACGAACCAACGTTTATCGTTTGCCCCTTTATAGAGATTTCTGAAACTGAGAACTTAGCCAATGTAAAAGCAGCACAAGCAGAGTTTATGTCATTACAAAAGGGTATCTTTGCCGACGTACCCATTGGTTTGATACATGGAAAAATGACCAGCACCGAAAAGCAAGAAACCATAAATAAATTTAAAACAGGCGAAATTAGAGTTTTAGTAGCTACACCAGTAATAGAGGTTGGAGTAGATATTCCTGAAGCAACTATTATGGTTATTGAAAGTGCAGAACGTTATGGATTGGCAAGCTTACACCAACTACGCGGACGTGTAGGCCGTGGTATAAACAAAGGTTACTGCTTTGTAGTTTTAAGCACTTACTCAAAAAACTCGTACGAGCGACTAAAATACTTAGAAAAAATTAACAATGGATTAGAACTAGCTGAGATAGACATGAAAATGCGAGGCCAAGGAGATGTATTTGGAACCATGCAACATGGTTTCAAAAAGTTTAAAGTAGCTAGTCTAGACAACCTAGAGTTGATAGAAAGTGCTAAAATAGCAGCGCAAGAAATATATCCTGAGCTGGATAATTATTTGTTATTAAAAGAGATGTTACACAAAAAGGGCGGAATTTATGTCAAGAACAACTAAGAACTCGAATAATGAGGTCAAGGCATTACGAATAACAAGTGGTACAGCCAAAAACAAAAGGCTTAAAGTACCAAATTTTGAAAATTTTAGAGCAGTGCAAGAAATTGCTAAACTCGCCATTTTTTCGATTCTTGCCGAAAAAGTTATAGACGCTAGATGCTTGGATTTGTTTGCCGGCAGTGGAAATTTAGGTTTAGAAGCTTTAAGTCGCGGGGCTTCGTGGTGTGATTTTATCGACGAGCATTACGATAGCATTGCTGCCATACGTGCAAATATAGAATTTTGTGGTTTTAACGATAAAGCTGCGGATTTTAGGCAAGAAGCAGTAAAGTTTGTAGGCAATACAAACAATAAGTACGATATTGTATTTTTAGATCCATTCTATGAAGATATCTCGCATGTTTTTTTAATGGAAAATTTAGAGCAAGTACTAAACGATGAGGGAATTATCGTGTTTTTGCACGGGGCTAATTTAGATATGGAAAAAACATTAAAGAAAACTGCCTTAAAAGAAATTGATGTGCGTAAGTTTGGTGCAAGTATTGTGAGTTTTATAAACAAGTAACCTATATACATTTTTGTCTGATT
>JBPOHY010000028.1:0-4711 GCA_052035055.1 candidate division WWE3 bacterium
CAAAGTGGGTATATCTAACAACACCTCGCGCATCTATCAAATAGTGGGCGGGCCAATACCTATTGTTGTAAGCACGCCAAGTTTTAAAGTCATTGTCTAGGCCTACAGGATAGGTAAGACCATATTGGGCAATAGCACGTTTTACATTTGCAGGATTTTTTTCGAATTCGAACTCGGGACTGTGTATACCCAAAACTACAAACCCTTTATCCTTATAAGCCTCATACCATGCGCTCACATGCGGAAATGTCCTAATACAGTTGATACACGTATAAGTCCAAAAATCTACCAGGACTACTTTACCCCGCAAGGCCTCGAGCGTTAGGGCTTGGTCTGTGTTTAGCCACTGACTGATCCCAACAAGTTCAGGGGCTAGGCCTATAACCTTGCTGTCGGTACGGTTTTTTAGTTTGTCCAATTCCCCGGTTACTTGCCCACCGCTTTCTAACTTATTTATAAAGCCAGAATAGGAAGGAAATAGATCTAAAAGTTTGGCTTGAATAATTTTGTCGTAATTGGTAATAATCCCAAATGCAATCGCTAAAACTACTACCCCAAATAGTCTTTGTATAATACCGGTATATTTATTTAGTTTTTTAGCTCTATCTCCAAACCTTTTCCCAAAAAGTGAAAACAAAAATAATGGGATGGCTAAACCTGTCACATAGGCCAATACAACTAAAAGCGCTTGTGCGCTCACCTGCCTTGTCGCGGCCAAAGTAGCAATGGTAGCCAAAACCGGCCCAGCACACGGAGTCCAAACCGCACCTAAAGCTAATCCAGTTACAAAACCGCTAGTAAAGCCCGTGGATTTAGCATCAACACCCTTACCAAAAATAGAAGTTAGCTTACTTACCCACCCCTCTAAAATTCCATTTAACCGTGGAACCAACAGGGTCAGCCCCAAAACTACTAAGATTACAAACGCAAACCACCTAAAAGTTTCCGCTGGTATAGGAACTATTCTCAAAACGTACGAAACCAACAGTGTGAAAAATGTAAAACTAAAAACAAGTCCCAGTGTTATACCCAATGGCTTTTTTTTCCCACCCGATGAAGAAACAAAGATTATGGGCAGCAAAGGCCACACACAGGGGGCTAATATAGTTACAAACCCTGATATAAATGTAAAAAGCAAGAGGGTGCTCATAAAAACGGGCTAATCACGTGCACGTGTTCGACTTCTTTAAATATTAGAACTGGAAATTTACTTAAATCCTTTTCGTTTTGCATTATTGAATCATATAGTTTTTGCTTTTCAACAGTATCAATCAAAAGGACAACCGTTTTTATGTATTTACGGATACATTCCAAGGTAATGCTTATGCGTTTGCGATATTCGTCATCGCTAATATAAAAAACAACATTTTCTTTTGAGGTAGCAGCAAGGGAGTAAGGAAGTATTCCCCCCGTTTGCCCATTAGCCTCTATACTCATTATGGCAACCGTCTTACCAGCATATTTTTCAAAGAGCTTGCGCAGGTCGATATCGTAACGCAAGGCCTCCTTTACCGGGTCTACTTCCTCTGTCAAGATTGGGTGCCACTGAGCCTTGGCCCACTCCAACCTTCCTAAAAAGCCCGTGTTTCTAATATTTAATTCGGTACTGTTCTTGTGATATTTTTTTATATCCCAGCGGTCATCTACCAACCCTAAGTCCTGTGAAAACTGATAGCCAAAACTGTGGGATAAAAAACTATAAAGGTTAGTCAAAGAAGACTCACCGGATAAAAGCATTAAATAATTGGAGTCAGAAAAGTTAGCATTCAAAAGCTCTACGAGTTTTTGGTTTTGTTCAGCGCTGTTGGCAACTTTAATCAAATTCATAACTACTACAAAATGATAGCAGTGTTATAAGCACAAAACTAATAGATGTTAATAAGAGAGGTCGTCAAGAGTTTCGGTATCTGTATCTTTATCAATGTCGTTAAAAGATTTGTCCAAATCATCAATTACACTATTTTTTAGTTCTGCTGGTGCATTTGTGTCGTCGCCCAAAGGTTCCATTTGCTTGGAATCTGAAGCATTCATAGGAGTTGGTAGCTCTGGAGACATAGTATTTTGAGATTGCTTGAATAGATAAATCACAACTATAACTGCAAGAAGAACAAAAACTAAGACCAACACATTCGACATGCCTTTCTGATTTCTAAAGAGTTTCATATACCTTAGTTAGTCGTCTCCCTAGCGGAATTTTCGGACTTTTGTTCGCGCAACTCTTTTATATCCGGGCGGATAGTGTTTTTATAGAATTCTCTAATTTCTACTCTTTTAGCGTGGACTTCTTTTAGCTTTGCGAAAGCTACCTGTAAGGCCTCCTTGAACTTACCTTCGGACTCGCCGCAAGGATACTGGCGTGCTTCTACCAATAAATCTATAAATTCCGTAAATAAATCCTTATAATCCATCACTAATGTATTTAAGGTTTGTAAATCTTCGCGAAGCTTTGAAACATCATATCCTTTGTCTTCGAGGGTTTTTATTGCATTTGTGATTTTAATAACCATTTGGGTGTACGCCTCTATATGGCGAGCTTTGTTGTTGTTGAATTCTTCAATTCTATTGTCAATCTTTTGCTCCAAACCTTCGCATCTGTTAGCACCCATTTCAGCTCGTTTTTCTTTTAGAGCTGCGGCGGTCCCTTCACGGTTGGTTTTTGGTGAGGTTAAGTCAGAGTAGTGGTCAAACCCTTCGTGGGCATATACGGTTGAGAAAGATAAAACAGAAAAAAGAGATAAAAATAAGAGTAATGCTTTTTTCATATACTAAATGAGTATAGTAAGCTTCTGGTTAAGATGTCAAGGTTGGAGGCTTTCTATAACGCTTGTGTAAAAAGCTAAATTATGGATAGTCGCCAGTCTATAGGCGCTGGTATCCTTTATTTTAAACAAGTGGTGCAAATATGCGCGCGAGTAATTTTTGCAGGTTAGGCAAGAGCAAGCCTCACTAAGCGGGCCCATATCAGCAATATATTTCTGCTTATTAATGTATATGTAATCAAAGTCACTGCCTTCGTTTTTCTGCTCATTTTTTATGTAAAGGCGCTTGTGCCTGGCATCTCTAGTAGGGAGGGTGCAGTCAAATATTTGCCAGCCCATTTTGTACAAGTCAACAATGTCCTGAGGGCGACCAACTCCTAAGGCGAATTTATAGGATTCGGCAGGAAGACTTTCTGCCAAAAATTGCGACAAGTCTAAGTCTAACTGTCCCTGTTCATTAACAGCATAACCACCGTACCCATAACCGTCAAAGCCGATCTCGGCTAGTTTTTCTACACAATAAGTTCTAAGGTCTTTAAAGTTTCCTCCTTGAACTACCGCAAAAAGCATGGGGCGATTGGAGTTGTCTAAGTTTCTTGCGATTAATTGCTGGTCATACTCGGCTTTAGATTTTTTTGCCCACAAAATAGTTCTTTCTACCGAAGCCTTTGTTTGCGAATAATCAAAGTGCGGGCTCGAAAAATCATCCAAGCAAATAATTATGTCGGAGCCTATTTCAAATTGAGTCTTCACTGATTCTTCTGGGGTAAAAATCTCCAAGCTACCTCCGCCAATTGCAAACTTAACACCGTCGTCGGTAATTTCACCTGCTTTTTTACTACGGTGTATAAGTGAAAATACTTGCCACCCACCACTGTCACTGACTACCAGCCCGTCAAAGTTCATAAACCCTTTTACACCGGCAAATTTAGCCAATACGTTTAAACCGGGGGTGGTCTTTAAATGATAAGTGTTAACTACTACGCCACGTATACCACACAAAACTAGGTCGTTGGAATCAATACCTTTAGTAACTGCTCTAGTGGCATCTGGTAAATAAATGGGCAGTTTATAGCTAATACCTTTTATGGTTATATTGGTAACCGCGGAATTCATCGGGCTATCTTAACATTAAAAGACCACCAAGTAATCCTGCGTCTTCGACTTGGTTGGCGCGCACAATAGGAGGAATCTCAAAAAGTTGCATGCCATAAAGGTTGTTATACAGAGGTTCTATAAAAAGTTCTAGCTGATTAGAAACTCCCCCACCCAAAACGATCACATCCGGAGCCCACATACAAATAACATTGTGCAGCCCCCAAGCCAACTTTTTGCTATAGGCAAACCACCGTGCTGGGTCGCCACAATCCTGCGGTCTTATTTTATAGGTCTCAAAAAAAGCTGCCCCCGAGGCTAGGGAAGCAAACGTACCTGCTACACCGTGCTGACCCGGGGCCTCATTTTCGCCACTGATAATCATATGTCCCGGCTCAAAAAATTGCTGAGTATGGTCTAAGGTCTTGTTGTAAATACAGGCTCCGCCGATAGAAGTACTTATGGTCAAAAAAGCCACGCGTTCAAAATCTTTTCCTGCACCATTGGTTGCCTCGCTCAAAGCGGCTAGGGCAGCATCGTTGTGTACTAGCAACTGAGAATCCTCGGCAAATAAACTTTTAGGCAAAATGTCATCAAAGCTAAGGGCAGTAAGTTCAGAAACATTTATTATTTTCTTTAAAGTTTTAGAACCCTGATCTATAAGCCCGGGAACACCGATACACGCCGCATTTATCTTACTACCGTCTAAGACTTCTTCGGCAGCCTTTGAAAGCATATCCAATTGTTCTGCTACAGAATGACTGGTTCTAAATTTGCGCTTATTAAGAATTGTTTTTTTATCTTGGGAGGAGGCGATGCGTGTATGGGTACCACCAATGTCTACAGAAATATACATA